>NZ_JANKBY010000256.1:0-5446 GCF_024621905.1 Terrisporobacter muris | reverse complement strand
TCTTATATGGTATAATTTATATAAACTGTTATCGAAAGGAAATATTTATTAATATGAAAGATGAATCATTAAACTTTAAAAGCAATATTATACTTTTGGTTAGCTTAGTAATTATAGGATGTGTTTCCATGGCTTTTGTTGATGGAGTCCTTTCTCCAAATTACATGATAAAATCTATTTTCAAGTTAATTATTTTTTTACTACTTCCATGTATATATTATTTTAAAAGTAATTCTATAATAAGTTTAAAAAACTTATTTAAAATAAATAAAGAGCATATAATAAAATCAATTTTCCTAGGTGTAGGAGTATATATTTTAATTTTACTTACTTATTTTACACTTGGTTGTTTATTTGATTTTTCTAGTGTTACAAACTCCTTAGAAAATAATATTGGGGTAAATAGTAGAAATTTTATATTTGTTGCCTTATACATATCTTTTATAAACTCACTATTGGAAGAGATATTTTTTAGAGGCTTTGCTTTTATAACATTAAAAAATATTTCAAGCAAAAAGGTTGCCTATATCTTTAGCTCTTTTACTTTTTCTATTTATCATGTTGCTATGATGACTACTTGGTTTGATATAATATTATTAATATTACTTATTTTTTCTCTTTTTATATCAGGTATGTTTTTTAATTATTTAGATGATAAAAATAATAATATTTATAATTCATGGTTTGTACATATGTTTGCAAATTTTGCCATAAACACTATTGGCTTTATTCTATTTGGAATAATATAAAATCACAAAAAAATGATAAATATCAGATATTAGTCCGATTTTTATCATTTTACTTAGACTTCTTTTTATTTTTCTTATTCTTACCCTTATAAGCTTTATGAAATCCATCTACCAAACTAGTTATTGTACTTTCATCCACATCAACTTCAAAATCTTCTCCACTACCTTCTTCACATCGTCCTCTAACGGCCGCTGCTAGTGATAACTCTTCACCTAAAGCTATTAAAAACTCTGAAAATATCTCCAATTCATCTGCATCATCAAATTGCTGATTAATAATTGCTGCATATATAGTAACTAATGTTAAATATTGATCAGCTAAACCTTTACAACTACATTTATATTTTTTCCTACCCACAACTCCTCCTTTTATTACTTATTCTCTTATAACTATATGCAACTTATTACATTTCACATAACTATTTAAAGAATATTTAAAAGTAGAGTTGCCATTCTTTAAGAAAAATCCAATGATATTTCTTAAAGAAAACTCAAAAATACCAATACTACTAAAATTTATCTTTTTTATAAATTAAAATATATCTCTTATTTTTTCTAAATCATCACCGAATTTTTGCTTCATTTCATTTGGTAATGTTACAGCACTCTTGTAGAAGTAAACATCATGTCTAACATATTCACCTGCTAACATAACCATTGGTTTGCTTTCTGTCCATATAACCTCAGCAATAGACTTACTAATAATTTGTCCAAATATAACTTCTTTAAAGTCAGAAACAAGAGTAATCCATCTTCCACCCATTTCTTTCTTTTTTTCTTCTCCCATTCCATGGAAATATAAATTTTTCAATTCTGGTATATCCATATCCTTAGGAGCTCCAAATACAACAACTGCTATATTTTTACTTTTCTTTTGAAATTCAATTATCTCATCTAAAATATTATTCAAATCTTCATACCATATTTGAATTAGAATCTCTTTAGTACTATTTTTTATAATTTCTCTACATTTTTCAAAAATATTATCATAATTTTTTATATGCCATATGTTATCCATATTTGTTTTCAAGGGAAAAATCCTAAAACTTTCTTCTAGTTTCTCTAAGTTATTTGACATTTCCTTTTTAATTTTACTCGATATTTCGCTCATAGGTACAGCCACATATCTATTGTTACTTTCATATTGAGTAAATAATACGAATCCTTTATCTATTAATGATTGTAGTATATTATATATTTTTGATCTAGGAACATTTGCTATCTTACTAGCCTCATAACCTGTTAAGCTTCCATTTTGAGATAAAGTTAAATATACCTTTGCTTCAGCATCTGTTAGTCCTATTTTATTTAATAAATTTAATTCATTATCCATTGTAAATCCCTTCTATATAAATATTATAAAAACTTTACTTCCATGTTTTTGATATTTCGTATTTTATCATAAACATATTTAATTGTAAATCATAAGCCTATACATGAACTTAGCAGCCTATATTCACGAAAAAATGCAAAGGAAAATCCTTTGCACTTAATACTTACTATTATGATATTACCAAGGTTGCATTGCTCCACCTTCTTCTGCTGGTCTACAGTTTTTAGCAAATATATTTAAACATCCCTTAGCTTCTTTTAAAGGTGGTTGTACCCATTTATCTAGTCTATCCTTTATCACTTCATCATCAACTAATAGAGATACTTCTCCATTTGGTATATCTATAACTATTTCATCTCCATTTTCTACAACTGCTATAACTCCACCATCATAAGCTTCTGGAGAAACATGACCTACAATAGCTCCAAAGTTAAATCCGGAAAATCTTGCATCAGATATTAGTCCAACACTCTTATGCAATCCAAGTCCTATTAATGCATCTATACTTAACATTAATTCCTTCATACCAGGAGCGCCTTTACACCCTTCGTATCTAATTACAATAATATCTCCAGGAACTATCTCTCCTGCCATTATTGCATTAAATGCATCTCTATCTGTTTCATAAACTTTAGCTTTACCCTTCATGTATTTAACTTCTTCAGGTACAGCTGTTGGTCTAACTATAGCCCCTTTAGGAGATAAGTTCCCTTTTAATATTTTTAAACCTGGTTCATTGAATAAAGGCTTATCTAATGAATGAATAACTTCATTTTCACTTGGTGTAACAGCTTTTAAATATTCTCCCCATGTTTTTCCTGTCATCATTGGTGCATCTAAGAACAATTTACTCTCTAACATTTTCATAACATTTGGTACTCCACCTGCATAGTGGAAATCTACTACTGTGAATGGTCCACTTGGTATAACTGCGTTTATACATGGTATTTCATTTGCATATTTTTCAAAGTCTTCAATTGTAATACCAAGACCTAGTTCATATGACATTGCTAAAATATGAAGTACAGCATTTGTTGAACCAGCAACAGCCATATCAAACATTATAGAGTTTAAAAGGACTTCTTTTGTTATTACATCTGAAGGTTTTCTTCCTGATTTAGTTAACTCTACTGCATATTTTCCTGCAATACGAGCTTCTCTCATTCTTGTTGAATCTGATGCCGGAACTGTTGATGTACCAGGTAATACTAAGTTAAATATTTCACCAAGCATTTGCATTGTATTTGCTGTACCCATTGATGGACACGCTCCACATGTTGGACATACACAACCTTCCATATAATCTAGTTCATCTTCTCCTGCTCCAGAAAATCTTGCTGCATCTAAATCAGCTTCTACAACTGTATTTCCTTTATAATGTCCAGCTTGCATTGATCCCCCTGTCACAACAAGTGAAGGTATATCAACTCTTGCAGCTGCTAAATAACAACCTGCTATTATATTGTCACATGATGCAACCATAACTAAACCATCAAAATTATGAACTTTTGTAACAAATTCAACAGACATAGCAACTATATCTCTTCCTACTTGTTCATATTTTAATTCTTCTGCACCATTTGCAATATTACCACAAGTAGCAGGTATTCCAAATTCCACGGGAACACCACCAGCTGCCCATATACCTTGTTTTACCATTTCAGTAACTTGTCTTAAATGTGCAGTTCCTGGAGAACCCTCCATAAATGAATTTGCTACACCTATATGTGGTTTATTTTTTATATCCTCATCTGAATAACCAGCTGCTTTCATCATAACTCTTCTATGTGCAGCATCTTTTCCATTCCAATAACTTTTACTCATTTTACTCCTCCTATGCCCCCTAAAAATTTGGTCTTTCGTAAAGTTCTTCGTCTTTTATTTTATCCATTACTTCAGATTGCCAGTTTTCTTTATCTATATCTTCAACAGAAACAGATATAAATTTTTCATCCATTTCTAATTCTTTAACCATAAATTCTTTAGTGTGTTTAGCTAATTTAGCTTTTACTTCTTCACTTCTGCCTGGATACATTTTAATATTTATATGTGGCATTTTTCATTCCCCCATTTTATAGTTATTTTATTCCCAATTAGTTCCTACTTCTGCTTCTATAGCTTTTAAATATATAGCTCTTGCTGTCATCAAATCTAAAACACCTATGCCAACGTTTTCATATACAATAATTTCATCATCATTTTCACGCCCAACAACTTTTCCAAGTAATACATCACCTATATCACCTGTAAAATCATCTTTTGTTATTATTCCTTCTTCTAAAGGTATTAATATATCTCCTGATTCTGATAAAACTGCTTCCTCTGAATCAAAGTATATTTTTGATGCCCTTGGTAATATAGCAGGGTCCATTTCTTGCATATGATGTTGATATGCTCCTACACAACTTACTGTTGCACCTTTTTTAACTTTTGTTCCATCAAATACAGGTTTGCTTGAAGGTGTTACAGTGACGATTATATCTGCATTTTCTATAGCATCATCTGAAGATACAGCTTCTACTATTTTAGTATTATAACATTTAAGTTCTTCTTGCATTCTATTTACAAAAGCTTGTCTTCTATTTGGATCTAAGTCAAATACTCTAACCTCATCTAATTCTCTAACAACCATCATAGCTTCTAGTTGCGTAGCTGCTTGTCCACCAGTTCCTATTAAAGCACCTATTTTAGCATCTTTTACTGCAAATAAATCAAATGCTGCTCCTGAAGATGCCCCTGTACGTAATTGTGTAACATATGTTCCATCTAATATAGAGCTTACTATTCCTGTTTTTCCATCTATTAATAATACCTGTGCTGGAGCTGTAGGTAAATTTTCCTTAGCATTTTCAGGGAATATATTAACTACCTTTAACCCTGCTACATCTAATTCTTCCACATAAGATGGCATAAATAAAAATACACCATTATGATTTGGTGCTTGTATAGTTGTTCTTAAAGGTACCTCACTCTTCCCCTCAGAAAATATTTTAAAACATTCTTTATTAGTTTCAATAGCATCTTTCATTGTAAAAACTTTCTTTATATCTTCTCTTGATAATAATAACATCTTATACCTCCACTTTTATGATTTTTAAAACTCCTTTTAGTAGCTCCCTTTAGTAACTATTATATTTAGTCGTTATTATTTTGTCAATATAATTAGTAATTTTTTCATATTTTTATTTCTATTTAAACTTTTAGAACTTGCTTTACCTCTATTACTTTTTATTGACATGTAAGTTGTAACGTATTACGGTGTACTTATTACATACTTTTTTTGTGAAATTAATTCCTACAACTATTCTTACTTGGATTGTATCTTTAGTGTTAGTTTATATGTCATTGAATTTTGCTAAAACAG
>NZ_JANKBY010000255.1:0-5489 GCF_024621905.1 Terrisporobacter muris | reverse complement strand
TTTACTTTATATGAAATGCTTCATATAATTAGATTGAAATATATTATGTGGAGGGAAATAATGAAGAAATTATTATCAGTATTATTATCAGCAATAATGATGGTAACATTTTTAACGGGATGTACACAAAGTGGTGGGGGAGATGCTAGTACAGATGAGTATCATATAGCAATTGTAACACCAACATTATCAACAAGTGAAGATGAGTATCGTGCCGGGGAAGAAATGGCTAAGAAGTATCCAGAAATAGTAAAACATTTAACTTTACCAGAAAACTTTGAAGAAGAGATAGAAACTTGTATAAGCACAATAGTATCAGCAGCAGATGATCCACTTATGAAAGCTGTTGTTGTTGTATCAGGTCAATCAGGATTAATTCCTGCATTCCAACAAATTAAAGAAAAAAATCCAGATATATTCACAGTAACTGCTCCAATATTTGATGAGCCAGAAATGATGAGTGAATATATAGACTTAAATTTAGATACAAACTGGTTAGAAAGAGGAAGAACTATAGTTGAAAAAGCAAATAAAATGGGAGCTAAAACTTTTGTTCACTACTCATTCCCAACTCATTTATCTAAGCCATTAATATCTGCTAGAAGAGATAAAATGAAAGAAACTTGTGAAAAGTTAGGAATGGAATTTGTTGAAGTTGTAACTCCAGATCCACAAACTGGAGATAGTGTGGAAGCTATGCAACAATTTTTACAAGAAGATATACCAAGACAAATAGAAAAATACGGTAAAGATACTAATATATTTGGTTCAAACTGTCCAATGTATGATGTAATAATAAAAGAAGCTTTAGAATTAAAATATACAGTAGCTGAGCAATGTTGTCCAACACCAACTCAAGCTTATCCAACAGTTTTAGGTCTTGAAATTAGCGAAGAAGATCAAACTAACTTTGATAAAATAAATGAAATGATAAGTGAAAAAGTTGATGCAGCTGGAATGAAAGGAAGACTTTCAGGATGGCCAATATCAGTAACTGTTTATATGCCAGAATTTGCAGTTGAAGTAGCAAAAGAAGTTGTAGAAAATGACTTTGATTATAAAGATGCAACAAAATTAAACGAATTAACTAAAGAAAAATTTGATGTAGAAGTTGATTATACTAAATTAGAGGATAATGGAAAAACTTACGATAATTACTTCGTAATGTTAATGGAATCAATCTTCTATTAAGATTTTAAAAATAAAATCATACTAATTTATAATAAGTAAGCTTTACTAAAATTTAAAATATAAAAGAAATGAGGTTAATCAAAATATGATATTTATTATAAATATATTTTGCGTTAACCTCTTTTTTATGAAATAGAGAGGTATAAGATAAGTGGAAAAATTTGCACTGGAAATTAAAAATTTAAATAAATATTTTGGAAAAGTACAAGTCTTACATGATATCAATCTTCAAATAAAAAAAGGAGAAATACATGGAATTATAGGACCTAATGGATCTGGGAAAAGTACTTTTATGAATATTTTATTTGGTAATTCAGTCATAAAACATAGTGGTGGCTATGAAGGGGAAATAATTGTTGACGGAAATCGTATAAACATGGATAGTCCACAGAAGTCCATAAAATGTGGAATGGGAATGATTCATCAAGAGTTTACTTTATTACCAGAAATGAGTGTATCAGAAAATATTAAACTTACAAGGGAGAATAAAATTAAGAGTACGGAGAAAATTTTAGGTAAAAACTTAGCATACATAGATAAAAATAAAAATAATAAAGAAGCTAAAGTAATTTTGCAAAAACTTGGATTTAATATAGATGCAGACCTGTTGATAAAAAATTTATCAGTAAATGCAATGCAATTTGTAGAGATTGCTAGGGAAATAGATAATGATAAATTAAAAATATTATTTTTAGACGAACCAACGGCAGTTTTAAATGAAGAAGACTCCACAAAGCTTATGAAGGTTATGAGAGACTTGGCTGATAATGGAATGACAATAATCTTTGTCTCACATAGACTACATGAAATAAAGGAAATTTGTGATAGAGTAACTGTACTTAGAGATGGTCATGTGGTATCTCAATATAAAAGAGAAGAAATGACTTTAAAGAAGTTGACACACGCTATGATGGGATATGAGGTCATAAAAACAAAAAGAGAAAAAAGAGAAAATGAAAATAAAAGTATACTTACAATGAAAAATTTCTTTGTAAACATGCCAGGGGAAGACATAAGAGGTATAGATTTAGATATAAAAAAAGGTGAAATATTAGGAGTTACATCATTATCTGGTCATGGTAAACTTGGCTTAGGCTATGGAATTATGGGATTATTTCCATATGAAGGTACTGTAATGATGGAAGATGAAATTATTGATGTCAGTAATATAAGGGAAAGTATTAATAAAGGTATATTTTTAATTCCAGATGATAGAAAGAAAATGGGATTGCTTATGGAACATTCTATAGAAGATAATATAGTCTTTTCAGGATTATATGGAAAGAATAAATTTTTAAAGAAATCAATGAGATTATTTAAAACAAAGGATAAAGAAAAGATTAATGATACTGTTGAAAATTATATAGAAAGATTAGAGATAAAATGTGTAAATAAACATCAAGAAGTAAGGCAATTAAGTGGTGGGAATCAACAAAAGATTTGTATAGCCAGAGCTTTATGTATGAATCCTAAAATTTTATTTCTTCTAGAACCTACTCGTGGAGTGGATATAGGATCAAAGGAAAAAATCTTAGATATGATAATTGAAATAAATGAAAAAAATAATATGACAGTAGTAGTAATTTCAAGTGAATTAGAAGAATTAAAAAGAATTAGTGATAGAGTAGCAGTTTTATGTGAAGGAAGGTTATCTAATATACTACCTCCAAACAGCAGTGATGAAGAGTTTACTCTAGCTTATACAGGGGAGGGAGAATATTATGAAAATCAAGAAGCCTCAAATAATAATTAGTGGATTTTTATGCTTATTAATTATAATAGCTTATAAATTAAATATGGAGATGAGTGAACTTTTTAGTCGATCATTTGTAAAATTTGTAATGAATGGAGTATTGGTACTTGCTATGATCCCTATGATAAATGTAGGTGTAGGTATGAATTTTGGTTTACCCATTGGTATTATTGCAGGACTTCTTGGAATGTGTATTTCTATTCAATTTAGATTAAGTGGATTTGTAGGATTTTTAATGGCCATATTAGTGTCTATTCCAATAGCAATAATATTTGGAGTATTATATGGTAAAATCTTAAATCATGTTAAAGGAAAAGAAGATATTGCAGCCATGTTTATAGGGTTTGCATTTATCCCAATAATGAACTTTTTCTGGACTATAGCTCCATTTTCAAATCGAGAGATGCTATACCCCATAGGAGGTAAAGGACTTAGACCTAAGATAAGTTTAGATAATTATTTTGGCAGAGTATTAAATGATTTATGGATAGTAAAAGTAAATAATATTGAAATACCAGTAGGACTAATTATGTTTTATGCTGTTATTGCAATTTTAATGTATTTATATTTTAATTCAAGAAAAGGTAAGCTTATGGAAGCAGTAGGAGAAAATGAAATCTTTTGTACTTTATCAGGTGTTGATATAGATAAAACGAGAATTAAAGCAGTTGTAATATCTACAATAATTGCAGGCGTTGGAATAATAGTCTATGCTCAAAGTTATGGGTTTGTAGAACTTTATGGTTCTCCATCATCGTTTACTTTTCCTGCAATATCTTCCATATTAATAGGAGGGTGTATAGGTAAAAAGGCAACTTTATTTCATGCAATTTTAGGAACATTTTTATATCAAAGTATTTATTTGTTATCAACTCCAATAGCAAACGAGCTATTGGTGCCAGAGATGGCAGAAATTATTCGTATGATAATTACTAATGGAATAATTCTTTATGCATTTTTAAAACAAGAAAGGAGAACAACATAATGAAAAATAATAACTTATCTTTGAACTTTTTGAAAAGAGAAAGTAGCAGAATTCCTTTGTTGTTTATGTTTTTAATAGTAATATGCTTTTATCTAGCAAATGTTAGTATAATTCTTGTTGGGGAACAAGTGGCAGTTAGATTTATTAGAAATGGTATCTTAGTTTTATCATTAGTAATTCCGATTGCAGCAGGGATGGGCTTGAATTTTGGTATAACTCTTGGAGCTATGGCAGCTCAAGGGGCGTATTTAGTTAGTTTAAATTTTAATTTGCAAGGTGGAATAGGCGTACTAGTAGCTTTTATTATTAGTATAATTTTAGCCTTGTTTATAGGATATGTTTTAGGAATATTGATGAATAAGGTTAAAGGAAAGGAGATGATAACATCAATTGTTATTGCTGCTTTAGCTAACTATATTTATCAATTGATTTTCATGGCAGGTTTTGGAGCATTAATTCCTATTAATAATGAAAAAATAGCACTTAGTACAGGTATAGGTATTAAAAATATGGTGGATTTAAGGAGCTATAAGGAGTTTTTTGAAAGTTTCGGTAGTATAAAAATAGGAGGAATAAATGTATCCATATTCTTAATACTAGTTGTGATTTTTACTGGATTTATAGTTTACTATATTTTGAATACTCCTCTTGGTCAAAAAATAAAGGCAGTGGGTATTAGCGAGGAAAAATCAGAGAATTTAGGAATATCTGTAGATAAAATTAGAATAATAGTTATGATAATTTCTACAGTATTGGCAGCCATAGGTCAATTTATATATTTGCAAAATATAGGGTCATTAAATGTATATACAGAACATTTAAATACAGATGTAATGAGTTGTGCAGCTTTACTTGCGGGAGGAGCATCTATTAAAAGGGCATCTGTAAAAAATGCTCTCTATGGAACTATAATTTTACACATACTATTTGTATTATCTCCTTTAGCAGGTCAAAACTTCTTCTCTAATGTGGCATTGGGAGAATATTTTAGAACATTTATAATGTATGGGGTAATTGCATTTGCATTAGTAGTTAATATTAAGTTAGACAGCAAAAGAGAAAAATAGGGGAATCTACACTATGAATATAGTTGAAATTATAAGAACTGTAGTAGGAGTATTTTTTATTTTATTTGAGCTAATAGTATATGCATATGATTAATGAGGTAATATGGCATATTCAGAATATAGATACAGTCCAATAAGCTGGTTAATTTGTATTCCTATTGGTGTTTTTGTAGTTGCATTTACTATTGAAAGAGGTATTTATTTCGCCATGCAGCTGCAATATTATGGGTAGTGGAAAAATAGTATTAATAATATTAGATGAGAAAAGAGTAAAATTAAACAAAGTGTGTAAATGAGACAAGTCTATGATTTAATTGATATATTAAAACATAGACTTTTTAATTGTAAGGAAATTATATGCTATTTGTTCTGTAGATAACGTATAACTTCCAACTTTGTTATTTGAGCAACAGGCGAAGCCGTTGGCCATATGAGAGAAGCAAATTTTTTATAATGCAAAGTTTAGAAATTTACTTCTTCAAATTGAGTAAAA
>NZ_JANKBY010000254.1:0-5511 GCF_024621905.1 Terrisporobacter muris | reverse complement strand
ATCTGAATTTAGAACTATTCTATTTTTTTATTCAAAAATGTGGTATTAAAATTGATTCATATAAAGACAATCCTTATTCTATAAATAGAATACTTGGTCTAAAAGAAAGTATAACTATAACTGTGGATACGGTTATAGGTGTTGGCTTATTTACAGTTGGTGCCAATGGTGTTGGCTACTTAGGACCTAATGTTATTTTTGCAACTTTATGTGCATTTATTGCAAACCTTATGCAGATGCTATGATACAAGCTGGTATATTAGGCTTTCCACTAATTATGTTATGTCTAGGAATTGCCTTTGGTAGAGATTTTTCTACATTAAACTCTTGTATTGCTGCTCCATCTAGATATTTATATGGAATGGCAAAAGATGGTGTCATCCCAAGTTCATTTGCTAAAATTCATCTAAAATATAAAACACCTTATTTTTCTATAATCTTCTTAGGTATTATCACAATTACCCTTATTTATATTGGGGATATTTTATATGTTGCATCTTTAAGCTTATTTGCTAACTTATTCTATTATATAATTGGATTCTTTGCTTTTATTGAACTTATAAAGAAGTATCCAGATTTAAAAAGATAATACAAATCTCCTTGTGGTATTTTATTGGCGGTATTTAGCATAGTTGTATATGCTATTATTATGACTGAATTGGAAAAAGATACTTTTATAACAGGTATCATCTGGTGTGCTATAGGCGTAATCGTATTCTTATTCTTTAGCAATAAAAATAAAGATATTGAGACAAATGAAGATCCTGTTCCTATTCCTAGTGAAAATGAAATAGTTGAACTTAATAATAAGTATAAAGTTTGGAAAAACATTGTAAGTATTTTATTTGTTTCCATACTTCTTTTATATGTAATCATGTATTTTATTGCATAAGAATTCATAAAAAACACTATTTGCTCTATACTATTTACTATTTTTCACATAAATAAAGCCATATTCTATCTGATTCAATCAAATAAAGTATGGCTTTTAGAAATTATTTCGTTAAAGAAATATATTTTTTTGAAGTTAATAAATAATAAGTTATATATATTATGGTAAAAATAATAGTTGTAGCTATAGTAGAAAGTCTTCCATCCTGATTAAATAAACTTGTTACTGCATAACTTGCTACAGCGCTATGAATTATAGCCACTATAGCTGGGAATAAGAAAAATATACCTACTTGCTTATAAATAGATTTATTAATATATTCTTGGCTTGTTCCTATTTTTCTCAAAGTATCAAATCTAGGCTTGTCTTTACTTGCATCAGAAATACATTTAAAGTACATAATACTTCCTACAGACACTATAAATACTAAAGCCATAAATAATCCTATAAAATAAATTGAATTTATAAAGTTATAACTATCTTCATTAAAATCATCTACGCTATAAGTTTTTATATTACTGCTTTTCTCTATCTCCTTCACTATATTTGCACTATTATCAAAGTTTTTTAATGTGATACAAGATATATTTTCTGTATTCTTATTTAGGTCATGTTTTAAAGAATCAAAAGTATTGTCATTTACAACAATAGTTGGAAGATTCCCTCTAAAAAAACCAAATAAATTCATTGCATAAGAGTCAATTATTTGAATGTTTCTATTCCCTAAATTAAAATCCACTTTAAAATCAAAAGCATTTATTAAATTCTTAGGAATTATAAATATAGCTTCATTATCTTTTAGCTGTGTGTTTAAAAATTTATTTTCATTATCTAATTCTCTATATTCACATATTTTTTTTATGTCTGAATATTTTATAAAGTTCACATCGCCTGTAACAATCAGTGGTGATTCTTTTTTACCAGCTTCAGTAATATCAATATACATAAGCTCAGCTTGTAGTTTATAATCAACCTTCTCATCACTTTTATTTAAAGCATCCTTTACTACTTTGTTATCTAGATTTCCTTCATACATTATACTGTATGGGTATTCCGATTCTTTGCCTTCTGTAAAAACAGTTCTAGTCGCAATGGAAACTATCACACTAGTCAAACAACAAGTTATTAATACTGCAATTTGACCTAGAACTTTATTATTATCTCTTATTCTAAAGATTATATTGTTATAACTTAAAACATTAGTACCTTTATATAAAAAATCTTTATTATTAATTAATTTTGAAACTATAAAAGTGAAAAATCCTTTAAATAATAGCATTGTTCCTATTATAACCATAACTACTGTTGCTAGTATGGCTGCTGTAAATGGTATGTTATATTTTTTGTAATATAAAATCACAACATAAGCTAAAATTATAACTATTAGACCTAAAATACCTTGTAAGGTTTTATTTTTACTATTATCACTTTGGTATATATTTGTTGCATTAATAAGTTTTGTTATATCTGTTCTTAGTAGCGCTATATATTCTTTAATAAATACACAGATTAATATACCTAGAAAAATTAAGCTAGTTATTAGAATAGATTCCTTTGATATTTCAAACTTCATAACAGTATTCACCTTAGAAATTTTAGCCAATGCCATTAAGAATAATTTATTAGTTAAAACTCCTCCAAAAATACCACCCACTAAAGCTATTATACCTATTAAAAGTCCTTCTCCAGCAAATAATAAAGCTATTTTATTATTCTCAACACCCATAAAAGTGTAAATTCCAAATTCTTTTTTTCTCTGCTCTATGAAAAAACTACTTGAATAAGAAATAAAGAATATAAAGAATAAAAACAGCACTATAGCACACACCATTGCTAAAGTTGATACGACGTTTAAATCTTGTATCTGTCTAAATTGCTCACTAAACATAAGCGTTACAAAATTATAAAATACTACAATAGAAAATATCATTGAAAATATATACATCCCATAGTTTTTTATATTTTGTCTTAAGTTCATAAATGAAAGCTTAAAGAAGTTCATTTACTTCACCCCCCATGGAAGTAAGCAAGTTCATTATGCTATTGTAAAATTCTTTTCTATTTCCTGAGCTATCTATTCTAGCATTTAGCCTTCCATCTTTTATAAAGATAACTTTCTTGGAATAACTTGCACTAAATGGATCATGAGTAACCATAATTACTGTTACATTAAACTTTTCATTCATGTCTTTTAAACAATTTAGTAACTCTGATGAAGACTTTGAATCTAGTGCTCCTGTTGGCTCATCAGCAAAAATTATTTTTGGTGATGTTATAAGCGCTCTAGCTGCTGCTACTCTTTGTTTTTGTCCTCCAGATAATTCATATGGATATTTTTTAAGATGAGCTTCTATCCCAAAAAATTTAGCCAATCTTAATATTTCCGACTTGATTGTTTTTTGTTTTTCATTACTTATTACAAGAGGTAGAGCTATATTATCTTCTACGCTCATGCTATCTAATAAATTATAATCCTGAAAAATAAAGCCTATGTTATCTCTTCTAAATCTTGATAACTCCTTATTATTCATTTTACTTATATCTTTATTTTCATAATATACATTTCCTGAAGTAGGTTTGTCCACTGTTGACAAAATATTTAGTAAAGTAGTCTTACCTGCTCCAGAAGGTCCCATTATTGATAGAAATTCGCCTTCTTTTACCTCCAAATTTATGTCTTTCAATATCTTAAATGTATTTTTATTATTTTTAATATCTTTTTTTAAGTTAACAGTTTTTAACATATTACCCTCCAAATTTCTAATATTTATTATACTTATATTTTATAAGCTTTAGATATTTGATTCCATCTCTTAACCTAACACTTTGGAGATAATATGTGTCATTTATGTCACATTGAAATAATCTGATAAATTATAAAAGGTAATATAGACATCACAAAATTCATTTGGAGTAGATACTATATTTATATCATGACTTAATTTGTTTAGAATTTTCTTTGATATGTAAAGTCCCATTCCCGTTGATTTTGTTCTTTTCCTTCCATTCTCTCCCGTAAAACCTTTATCAAAAACTCTTTCTATATCTTGAGGTACAATTCCCATACCATAGTCTTTAATATGAAGTTCACATCCTTTTTTATTTTCCTTAATATAAATTTCTATTCTCCCACCTATATAGCTATACTTAATTGCATTATCAACTACTAGCTCAATTATATGAGTAATCCATTTTTTATCAGTAAGGACAGTTTTATTAATATCATCAACTTGTAAATCTAACTTGTTATATATAAATTGATATTTATTTTTCTTTATTACCTCTTTTATAACTTGTTCCAAATTCACTTCATTTATTATAAAGTCTGAATTGTAGTTACCTGCTCTACTCGAGTACATTGCTTGTTCCACTAATTTATCTATACGACTAACCTCACTATTAATCTGTTTTGATAATTCTCTACTTTCATCAATTTCATTTACTCTTTTCCCTATTATTTCAAGAACTGATATAGGAATTTTTACTTCATGTATCCAGTTTGTCATGTAATCATTAATTTCTTCTAGTTCATTTCTTAAACTATCTACTTCCTCTTCATTATCTTCAATTAACTTCTTAACATTTTTATAAAGATAGTCATTTGCCAAACAAAGATTTTCTTCTCTTATATTATGTATGGACTTTATAAATTTACTTATTTTTCTCTTATAATTACCATAGCCTATTAAAATGAAAATAATGATAACTAAAATTGATAAAATATTAATATAAATTAAAGTATCAATACTATTACTTAAGTTAGGATCTAGTAGTATAGTCACATCTACAATTACCATTATGAAAATAACTAAAATCAAAAACAGTTTCACTTCTTTTAAATACTTTAATAAACTCATCTCAATATGTATCCTTGCCCTTTTTTAGTTTCTATAAAGTCATTTAACCCAATGGAATCTAGTTTTTTTCTTAATCTATTTACATTAACAGTCAATGTATTTTCACTTATAAATTCATCTGTATCCCAAAGTTCTTCTATTATTTCTTCTCTACTTACAATTTTTTCTTGATTGTTCATTAATATATTCATAATTTTTAGTTCATTTTTAGTAAGATCTACATTTTCATCTTTAAAATAAACCTTACCTTCAACTATATTTAAAGTTATATCTTTAAATTTTATTATGTCACTTTTTAAATCATTATTATAAGAATAGGTTCTTCTAAGAATTGCTTGAATTTTTGCCACTAAAACTTGAGGTGAGAATGGTTTAGTAATGTAATCGTCTCCACCCATATTTATGGACATGATTATATCCATATCATTATCTCTTGATGAAATAAAAATTATTGGAACCTTTAGAAAGTTTCTTATTTGTGAGCACCAATAAAACCCATCATAACAAGGTAAATTTATGTCCATTAAAATTAGTTTTGGATTACATTCCAAAACCTCATTAATTATATTTTCAAAATCTTTTATTTCACAAACACTATAGCCCCACTTGCTCAAAATTAAACTTACTTCTCTACTTAAAGCATTGTCATCTTCTATTATAAAAATATCCATTATTATATACCTCTTTGTTGTTTATTCTAAATCAATATTATTATATATTAATTATAATCAATTCTAATGCTTTTCTTACAAGTTGTACATT
>NZ_JANKBY010000253.1:0-5544 GCF_024621905.1 Terrisporobacter muris | reverse complement strand
GAAGGAGAGTATGAAATGGACGACATATACAAAGAAGCTCATAAGATAGCAAAAAATATCTATGACGAATATAAAGATGTGGATTATAAATTACAGTTTCAATTATGTTTGTCTTACCTTTCTGATAAAAAAATTAATGAGAGAATCGAAGAAATTTTAGCTGAAGTAAAAGTAAGTGAGGAAGAAGCAAGAATATTAGAAAAAGTTGAATTTTATTATAAAAACTTTTTCCATAGCGAAGAAAACCTTAAATTCAGACTTTGGCGAAGACAAGATAAAAGAAGAGTCTATTTATCTGCATCCTATATTATAAATAAGCCTTACGTAGACTTGATAAGCCACAAATTATTTGATATAAAAGAAGTTAAGAAATTTTAATAAAAAAGTGCTATCGTGCTAAAAAGTAGTGCGATACACTTTTTTACTTTTTAAATATATTGAATAATGTAAAAAGAGCTTGAATAATGTAAAAAGAGCTAAAACACAAACATTTAGTCATCTTGTGAAATAGCTCTATTATTTCTTCTCAATATGTTCCATCTATTATGTTAATTAAATTTTTATTTGCATTAAAGAATAAACTAGGTAAGTTTATCTATAAACCTATTTTATCATAGCTTGTGATAATACCTCATAAGAGCTTCCATCATAATTGGATGTGCATATACTCTGTCTCTTAAATAGGTATATTTGACGCCATATCAATAGCTAATTGTATTAGATGTATTATTTCGGAAGATCCATCACATATAATAGTTGCTCCTAATATTTTTTCACTATCTTTATCTATTACAATTTTAATAAATCCTTCTGTTCTTCCTATTTGTTTAGCTCTTTGTATGGCCTCAGTTGCCATTTTAGCTACTAAAACATCATATCATTTAACTTTTGCTTCTTTTATATTTAATCCAACTCTAGAAAAATCAGGATCTAAAAAACAATGCGTTTGGTACGTTCTGTCTATCTGTTGTTTTTCTAGTTTTATCACCATATAAATGATTCACTACTATACGATAATCATCCAGTGAGATGTAAGTAAACTGTGTCCCTCCATTTACATCACCTAATGCCCATATATTTTCTGTTGAAGTTTTTAAAATTTCATTTACTTTTATAAATTCTCTAGCATCTAATTCTAGATTAGCATTTTCCAACTTTAAATTATCAATATTTGCTTTTCTACCTGCTGTCAGAAGAATTATATCACTTTCTAATTTATAATCTTTGTTATCCTTAGTATATATTAATTTAGCTATTTTATTTTCTTCTTTTATTTCATTTATAGATACATTATTTATAAATTTAACATTTCTTTTTTCAAGTATATTTATTATTTCATCGATATTATCTTCTCTTGGAAGTATAATACTGTGAGTATTTAAAGCTGTAACTTCACTACCAAAAAATCCATAAATACCTGCAAATTCAAGACCTATATATCCTGCGCCTATAATAGTCATTTTTTGTGGTAGTTTTTTAATTGCATTAACGTTTCAATTGTATAAACAACATTTTTATTATCAATTCCTTTTATATTTGGAATGGAAGGTTTTGAACCTGTATTTATAAATATATTTTCATTACTATTTAGTTTGTTATAATTTGCACTTCTTAATTTTGTTATTAAAATTTCTTTTTTATTTATTGCATCTTCATATTTTGCAAATTTTTCATCAGTGTTATTTAAATTTTCTCTTCTAATTATTCTTGCTGAATTTTCCAATGCTTTAGTTGGTATAAATGCCTTATTTATACATGTTCTACTATACATATTAGGTGATTTTTCTATTAAAGCAACCTTTTGTCCTCTATTTCCCAAATCACCTGCTAAAGGCTTGCCAGCTTTTTCAAATCCTATTATTATAGTATCAAATTTATTTATCATATTAAAAGCACCTTACTCTTTATTTATTACTCTTATATATATAATATATTATTGAAGTAGCACTTCATCAATTAGGTACTTTTTTGTAACTACGATATATTTTGTAAATTTATTTTTAAGATTGCTCTTTATTTTTAACCTCTATTCTTTTTTTATCTAAATATGAAATTGCACTTAATACAGCTGTTTGTCCTTGTCCTGCTGATTTTAAGTATTGGTATGGCTTACCTGCACAATCACCTGCCACATATAAACCTTCTATGTTTGTTTTCATATCTTTATCACATTTTATATGAGATCCATCTGCTTCAACACCTGGTACCATATATTGGGGTGATACGCTATCTTTTATTACAAAGATTCCATCTACATCTAGTTCTTGATTTCTAATCACTAATTTATTTGCCACTTGATCGCCCTTTATTTCCTTCGGTCTATCTTCTATTATTTTTATACTATCATTAAGTTTATTTGTCATTTTATATGTTGGTATATAATAAACTTCGCTTGCTATTTCACTTAAGAAGTTTGCATCTTCTTCTCCTTCATGATTACTTCCTATAATTGCCACCTTTTTATTTCTATATAAAGAAGCATCACAAGTTGCACAGTATCCAACGCCTTTTCCTAAATACTCCTCTTCTCCTTTAATCATTTTTCCATATTCTACTCCTGTAGCAAGTACAACAGTAGTGGCTTCATACATATCATCTCCGCTAACTAAAGTAAAGTAATCTCCCATACTGTAAATATTATTAATTCTTTTTTCTGTTATTTCTACACCCATGCTTTTTACATGGGACATAAATTTATCTTTTAACTGAACACCACTTATCTCTTCAAATCCTAAATAATTTTCTATTGATGGTGCTTTTGTAATTTTAGCACTTGCGTTATTACTTCCAAATATTATTATATTTTTATTTCTAACCTTAGCATTTATAGATGCTGCTAATCCTGCTGGCCCACTTCCTACTATTGCTATATCATATCTCATTCATCTTTCCTCCACATTTACACTATTATTTGAACTTGCATTATTTTCATTTATGTTTATATATTGCTCACTACCATAACCTGTTATTCCATCATATAACTTTATCTTATCTTTTCTATTTTCTATATTAGAAATATAGTATTATAAACTTCTATATGTCTAATATATCAATATTGAAAATCCCTATCAATTAGACACTTTTTTGTAACCTTAGAAATTATTTCAATTATATATTTTGCTATACATCAACTTTACAAATTATCTAAATATTTTAAATCAATATAATTTCTTCATAATAAAAAATACTGTTACATCTTAATATTTCAATGCAACAGTATTTTTTATTTATTATTTAAAATTGATTTTATTCAGTGATTTTATGTATATGTCTTACTTACTTTTACATTAAGAATTATAAGTCATATACATAGGTATTAGATATACTAACACTTTTAACAAACTAATAAATCCATATGCAACATACCACTTATCTATCTCCGTTAATCAAGTTATTTTACTTGGATAACTTGGAAATTTAGCTATATATTAAATTCCCACCCATAGAAATATTTCTATTATAGTTCATATATTAGTCATCATAAAAAACTGCTAAAAAATATAGAACTCAGATTTGCATTCCCCCTCTTGTCCTCATATTTATCATATGTACACCATATCATTCTCCACAAGATAAATATCTATGAATTTAAAGCAAGTATACATTTTAACTTTTGCTATCAATTTTATTCATGTAAAAAAAGAGCTATCATACTTATAATTAATGCAATACTTATTTTTACATGAATAATCATTTTATAAGTATGGTTCAATTTTACTTTAGCTAATTTTCAATAATTTTCTACTTTCCTTACAATACCCTTTATCTTTTATTAAACATAAAATATTATTAATTTCATATTCTGAATCCGCATAAACCATAACAGCCAATTCATCATTATCTTCTATTACATCATATTGATCTATACAAGCATTTATAAGGGATATTATCTCTTCTTTTTTAGGAGACTTAAATCTTAACAAAACTTGGCATTTATTACTTATAGTTTTTTCAACTTCAATTTTATCTTGTGTAAATTGGTCTATATTTGCAATTCTATTGTCAAAAATATCTATAACATCTGCATAAACAGCACTTCCTGTAGGCTCTTTTCCCGCTCCTTTACCTACAAAAGATAATTCTCCCACAGAATCACCATTAAACACAACTATATTGTATTCATTATCTATTTTAGATAATAAACTATTATTATCTACAAGAACTGGTCTTACAAAACCACTAACCTTCTCATTCTTTTTATTACTTTGACCAACTAATTTAATTTTACATCCCATTTTTTTTGCATAATCCATATCTTTCATATCAATTTTTGATATTCCTTCTAAATAAAAATCTCTCCAATATACCCTTCGATTGTAAGCTAAAGTTGATAAAATAGATAATTTTCTAGCTGCATCATATCCTTCCACATCAGCTTCTGGATTAGCTTCTGCAAAACCAAGCTCTTGAGCCTCTTTTAGTACTTCATCATAAGATAAACCTTCGTTATACATTTTACTTAATATAAAATTTGTAGTTCCATTTAATATGGCATACATACTTTCAATTGAATTTCCTTCTAAGGATTCTGTTAAAGGCTTAAGTACTGGAATTCCTCCTCCAACTGATGCCTCAAATCGTAAGCTTACTTTATTTTCTTTTGCTATTTTTACAAGTTTATCCCCATACTCTGCTAACATGTCTTTATTAGCAGTAACAACATTGATTTTATTTTCCAAAGCTCTTTTTATATATTCATAAGAAGGATGCAATCCTCCCATTAGTTCAACTAGGATGTCTATATTACTTTCAAATATGTCTTCTATACTTTCAGTTATTATATTTGCATATTTAGATGATTTATATTTATTTTCATTTCTTACTAATATGCTTGTTATTTCTATATTTCTTTTATTTTTATTTCCCTCAATCATTTGTACAAGACCTTTTCCTACAGTACCATATCCAAGTATAGCTATTTTCATATTAAAACCTCCTTTTTACTTTAAAAACTCATTTTACTCAATAAAAAAAGAGACCAATCCCTCATAAAGGGACGAGTCTCTCGCGGTTCCACCCAATTTAGTTTTATACATAATAAAACTCACTTTAAACTTTAACGCAGCTTACGGTTAATCTTACTAAAATCAATGAGATTACTTCAGATTACAGCTCCTAGGTAGTTTTCAATCCCTCTAATTTGAAAAACTTTTCAGCCCATGAGTTTTTCTCTCTGATAATCGAATTAGATTTACTCTTCCTATTCATTGCCTTTAAATATTAAATTGTTAAATATACAAAAATTAAAAAACTCGCCCTTATAAATAAGGACGAGATATCTTCCCGCGGTTCCACCTAAATTGATTAAAAATCCACTTAATACTTTAACGCAGCTTACGGTTAATCTTACTAAAATCAATGAGATTACTTCAGATCACAGCTCCTAGATAGTTTTCAATCCCTCTAATTTGAAAAGCCTTACAGCCCATGAGCTTTTCTCTCTGGTAATCGAATTAGATTTACTCTTTCTAATCATCGCTTTTATAATTCTAAATTTATTTTAAATTAATATTATAAGAAATATTACTAATTGTCAAGGTATTT
>NZ_JANKBY010000252.1:0-5546 GCF_024621905.1 Terrisporobacter muris | reverse complement strand
CTAAATAATTTAACATTATCATAGAATTCAGTTTAATTTTCTTATTTACAGAGTTTTTTCACACACTCTTACTATATAATCAATCCCATAATTATGATATCAAAAAATTCCCCATCTATATATGTTTCATTTTTTAGTGTACCTTCTACTTCAAATCCACATTTTTTATATAATTCTATAGCTCTTGGGTTATCTTTTCTTACACTTAAGCCTATTCTAGAAGTTATACCATTTGATTTACACCAATCTATTAACTCATCCATCATTATTTTTCCAAGTCCCACATTACAGTACTCTTCTTTTATAACTATACCAAGTTCACCTACATGTTTCCCTTTTTTCTTTTGATTAGAACTTATAGTACCTATACCTATTATTTTATCATCTATTGTAGCAAGAATCATAGTGTTATTATCTGATTCATTTACAGATTTAATTGCACTTTCTTGTTGCTCAACACTTACTTTGTACTCACCTGCCCCAAAAGATAAGTATGTAGTTTCTCCTCCTACTATATTGTAAAAGTCTATTATTTCTTTAGCATCACTTTCTTTTGGACTTCTTAGTACAACATTTAACTTATTTTTTGTCATAACTGTTTTCATAACATTCCACTCCCCTGTTTTCTTTTAAATTTAATGTTAATTTTTAACTTCTCATACACAATAAATATTATAGTGCAAATAGACACAAATCAACATAAGCCTCCTATTTATTTATAGTTTCATATAAAATTTTTATTAAACGATATCTTCCATTGATTCATCTTCTTTGCATAGTAATTTTTTATAAGTACTGTCTATTCCTATTGCTCCAAATGGTGCAGTTATTAATATGGAAAGCACTGCAACAGTTAAAACTAATTGACCGCATTCAAGTCCCATGGATAGAGGAATACTTCCTATAGCTGCTTGAACTGTAGCCTTTGGTGTATAAGCTATCATACAGAAAAGTCTTTCTTTCATAGGTAACTTAGTTTTTATTAAACAAGTATATACTCCTACCATTCTAACTACTAAAGCAAATAATATTACAACTACAGCAGATACTCCTGCTTGAAGTACATATTTTGTATTTACAGTTGCTCCAACTAAAACAAATAATACTATTTCTGCTGCAACCCATAACTTATTATATTTATTTGATAATCTAGTTGCCAGAATCTCATATTTTGCTTTTATAACTATTCCCATACTCATTATGGCAAGTAAACCTGACATAGGTACAACATTTTCAAGTATGTTTTGACATTCTATCAATAAGAAGGAAACACTTAGTATTATTATTACTTTTATTGAATCTCTAAAATGTATCTTCTTGAAAGTTTTAATTAATATAATACCCATTACTATACCAACTACAATTCCCATAACTATGGATATAGGAATTTGTGCAAAACTCATTGCTGAAATCTCGTCACCTTTTGCAAGACCTGTAAATGCAGTAAATAATACTATAACAAAGATATCATCAACTGATGCCCCTGCCATTATTAACTGTGGAATGCTATTTTCTTTTCCTATTTTCTTTTCAATTAAATTAATCATTCTAGGAACTATTATTGCAGGAGAAACTGCAGCCACCACTGCACCCATAATTGCCGCTTCTAAAATACTAACACCTAAAATTTTAGGTGCTATAAATACTACTGCCAAAATTTCAAAACATGCAGGAACAAAACACATTAGTATGGCAGGTCTTCCTACTTTTTTCAACGCATTAATATCTAGTGATAATCCTGCTCTAGTTAAAATAATTACAAGAGCTAATTGTCTAAGATCTGGAGAAATACTTAATATTTTCTCATCCAATAAATTAAAAGCATAGGGGCTAAGTAAAATTCCTGTAAAAATCATCCCCATTAAACTAGGTAACTTCAGTTTATTAAAAACACTTCCCATTAATAAACCAAGTAAAAAAATAATTGCTAAACTCGTTAACATCTCAACCTCCTATTTTTGCACAAAAAATTCGATTCGCCTAAGCCACTGCGTGGGCGCTCCACTTCATGTCGCCAACGACCTTGAAAAACAGGTCCGTTGCTCCATTAAGCAGTTGGATTTTATAATTTATCCACAAACCAGATAAATTATAAAATCCTTACAATTAAAAAAAGCTGATGATTTCCGTGACAAAATAATCACAGAAGTCATCAGCATAAAATGCGGTTTAAGTAAATACTTTGGGAGAACTTCATTCCCGTGTTTTTATTTTAGCATAATTTATATTTTTCTTCAATCTTAAATCAATATTAAATTTATCCCCCTTTTACTCTCCTATAGATTCATCAACTTGCTCTTTATAAAATCAATATTTTTCTCATTATAATCATCTTCCATAAATTTCAATATAAAAATTATATTATCATAGACAATTATCCTTTCATTTGATGATGTATCAATATAAATTTCATTAGCACCCCAATCATCGAATTCTTTGCCACTTGTATATTTTTTATATTGATTTCCTGAGATAATATCATTCTTTTTTATATTTCTTAAGGCATTATTTATAATACTTTCGTATTTACTTTCAAAAACTTCATAAAATAAATATCCTTCACTATTTTCCTCTCCTAAATTATCATCATAATAATGTGTTGTATCATAAAAAGAATAATATTTAGCTAAAAATGACTTGTATATAGTTGATTCACTATCACGTTCAGATTGAATTTTTATATGGTAATCTTCCAATGCTATAGGTAAACTTTCTTTTGAATGGGAAACTCTTGGAGATATTCCAAATCCATCAAATAAAGTTATTGCTAAATTTAATATTAATAAGGTCATAAGCATATAAAAATATCCTACACTAAATACAGATATTATTTTTATCTCTCTTAGATTTCTATGTCTAAATCGTTTTTTTACAAAATAGTTTAAATACCAAATTATTCTTAAAAATAAAAATATGGCTAAGCATATTAAAACTAACATTCCAAAAATATAAAAACTAACTCCTATATAACTTGATATAAATTCCATATAAGATGAACCCATATAATAGTCCTTATCTTTAAAAATGTAATTAGCTAACAATATAAAAGCTACTAAATAAATCACATCAGTTATTACGAGTGATTTTATACTTTCAGCAGGCTTACTTTTAATTTTCTCTTTATTATTATCCTCTGATATACATATCTTAAAAATATCGTTTCCACAAATATATTCCCAGCCAAGTTCCCTACAGTATTCTATATATGTGATTTCATTACTATAATTATCTCCGTAAAAGTCTCTTCCCACAGGATCAACATTATATTTTAAATTTCTTTTATCTGTTTTTTCAAAAGTCAAATGATAATTTTTTATCTTCTTTAACAACCATCCTTCTTTTATCATTTCATTTAGATATTGTTCCAAAATTTCAGCGTCAACTTTGTTAAAAGTTAAAAATGATATTTTTTTATTTTCCCCAATTTTCATATACTCTTCTCCATTCAAATGCTTTCTTTTCTTATTTATAATAGTAGCAATTTTAATTAAATTAATCCATATAAAAAGACTTGGAGTAATTCTCCAAGTCTTTATTTATTATTCAAGATTTAATTTTTTATTCAAAATCCAATTAGTTAATAAAAATAATACAACTCCTATAACAATACTTATTAATAAATCAACTGATAAATATGCATAAGATGAAACAACAACATTATTTGTAAGTTCTATTTCTGTCACTCCACCTAAAAGATTACTTCTCACAAAGTGTTGAATATTACTAACAATCAAATTTATTATGAAGAATAATATTACTCCAGCGGCTACTCTGTGCTTACTTAACTGTGGTAATTGACCAACAGATAAAGCCAAGTATATTGTTAATACAAATATACTATAACTTACTAACATACTTAGTATTATATAAACAATAAACTCTGAACCTTCAACAAATATATTTTGTAGTGATAATACGTTAAAAAGTTCTATTAATTCTTTTAAACTGATGTTTCCACCTATTAAACCTATTATTGTAAATGATAGGATGGCAACAATACCACTAATAATTGCATAAATTAAAGCCACTAAAAACTTTGATAATATTAGTGAGCTACTTTTTACAGGTAGTGTAAACATTAAGTAACCTTCATCATCTAGTAAATTTTTCTTAAATCTTTGGATTGTAAGTACTATGGTAATTACAAATAGAGCAACAAATAACGCAACTAATACTAAAGTCAATATTGATTGAGTATTTAAAGCGTTGGGATCCATCATAGCCCCGCCTTCATCTTTAAGAGAAGAACCAATACTTACACCATTTGCTATAGCTAAAAATAATATTCCTATATATAAAGGGAAAAATACTCTTCCACAAGCTTTAAATTCATATTTCATTAATTTACCTAACATTTGAATTCCTCCCTAAATAATGCATCTATAGATTTTCCTTTTTCTTCTCTAATTTCGTCCACATTTCCTTGGAGTACTATTTCACCACTTGATATAAATATTACATCATCACAAATATTTTCTATTTCACTAATTAAATGTGTTGCTATTAATAAAGTTGAATTCTCGTTATAGTTAGTTAATATAGTCTTAAGTATATAGCTTCTTGCTGCTGGATCAACACCGCCTATAGGTTCATCAAGTATATATAAATCCGCATTTCTGGACATTACTAAAATTAACTGAACTTTTTCCTTTGTACCTTTAGACATGGTTTTTAACTTTTCATTTTTATCTATTTTTAAACTTTCAATCATTTTATCCGCTTTTTCCATATCAAAGTCTTCATAAAAATCTTGGAAAAAACCTAATATATCTTTAACTTTCATCCAATCATTTAAATAAGTTTTCTCTGGTAAATAAGAAACAACTTTTTTAGTTTCGATAGATGGCTTTGAACCCTTTATTTCTATGCTACCCTTATCTGGTTGAAGTAGTCCATTCATTAGCTTTATCATTGTAGTTTTTCCGCTACCATTAGGTCCAAGTAGGCCTATAATTTTACCCTTTGGAATATTTAAATCTACTCCTTTTAAAACATCTTTATTACTGTAACTTTTATAAACATCTCTAAACTCTACTACACTCTCCATTTAGTTTTCCTCCTTTATATTAGAAATCACTAGCTCAATTATTTCTTCTTTGCTAAAACCAAGCCTTTCTAAGGTTAATCTTAAATTTTTTATTTCCTCACTGGCAACTTCTTTTTTCATAGATTTAATTTTCTCCTTATCATCAGTAACAAACCTTCCACTAGTTCTTTTGCTAAAAACTAAGTTTTCTCTTTCCAGCTCTGCCAATGCCCTTTGCATTGTATTTGGATTTACCTGTGCATCTTCTGCCAAACTTCTTACAGAATCTATTTTTTCTCCAGCTTTAAATTCTCCTGAGATTATTTTCGATTTTAATTGTTCCACCAATTGTATATATACAGGCTTATTATTATCAATAGTCCAACTCATTTTTTCACCACCTCATTGTATTAATGATTTAATACAATAGTACAATAATACAATTTATTTATCAAGCACTTTTTGAAATATAGTTTTATATAAAAAATAATAAAGCCCTAAAACAAGCTTATTTGCTAGA
>NZ_JANKBY010000251.1:0-5553 GCF_024621905.1 Terrisporobacter muris | reverse complement strand
TGAGAAAAATATAAAAATAGAGTATTACTTGGAAGAAATTATAGCAAAAGTAGATAAAGAAAAAATATCTCAAGTAATAGTTAATTTAATATCAAATGCCATAAGATATACTAATTGTAATTGTAAAACAGAAGGGAAAATTGTTATTAGACTATATAAAGAGAATGATTTTATTAAAATAAATATAAAAGATAATGGTATAGGAATTCCAAAGGAAAGTTTAGATTATATTTTTGAAAGGTTTTATAGAGTAGATAAGTCAAGATGTAGAAATACAGGAGGGACTGGAGTTGGACTAACTATATGTAAATCTATAATTGACTTACATAAGGGTAAAATAGAAGTAAAAAGTGAAATAAATGAAGGAAGTGAATTTATAATTACACTTCCTAGTTAAAAATTTTAATCTTCATAAAATCTTCATAAAGTTATTGTAGGATGTTATTGTAGTAAGATAAATAGAATAAAAATGACTTATGAAAGGAGAAAATCATGGATACAAAAATGAATGTTGATGATATAAAAATAACTGGAATGACATGTGCATCTTGTGCAAAAGCTGTAGAAAGAGCTGTAAAAAAATTAGATTCAAGTGTAGAGGCTAATGTGAATATGGCAACAGAAAAACTAAGTATATCTTATGATAAGGATAAAGTTAAAGATGAAGATATACAAAAAGCCATAGAAAAAGCTGGCTTTGGAGTAATAAAAGAAGTAGAAAATAAGGAAGTTATAATCCCAATTGGAGGAATGACATGTGCATCATGCGTCAAAGCAGTGGAAAGAGCTGTAAAGAAGATAGATGGTGTAGAAAATATTCAAGTAAACTTGGCCACAGAAAAAGCATCTATTTCATATAAAGCAGAAAAAGTAAAATTATATGAGATAAAAGGTGCTATAGAAAAAGCTGGATTTAAAGTTCTTGAGATGGAAAAAAAGCAAAGTGTTGATGAAGACAAGATAAGAAAAGAAAAAGAGATGAATACATTGCTTGTTAAATTTATAATATCAGCTATATTTGCTGTTCCTTTATTCTACATAGCAATGGGAACTATGATACCACCACCAATTGGACCATTACCAGTACCAGAAATAATAAATCCTAATGTTAATCCATTAAACTTTGCATTAGTTCAATTGTTTTTAACTATACCAATAATTATAGCTGGAAATAAGTTTTTCTATAAGGGAGTTAAATCTATGGTAGCTAAAGCACCTACAATGGATTCCTTAATTACAATAGGATCAAGTGCAGCTCTTATATATAGCTTATATTCACTATATTTAGTAGCTAATGGTGATGCAATGGCTGTACATCATATGTATTTTGAAAGTGCTGGTGTAATAATTACCCTTGTATTGCTTGGAAAATACTTTGAATCTCGTGCAAAAGGTAAAACAGGTGAAGCTATTAAAAAATTAATTGGACTTAGTCCAAAGACAGCAATAATAATTAAAAATGATAAAGAGATAGAAATGCCAATAGAAGAGGTTGAAGTTGGAGATATTATAATAGTTAAACCAGGTTCTAAGATACCTGTAGATGGTATTGTTATAGAAGGTCATACTTCAGTTGATGAATCAATGTTAACAGGAGAAAGTATACCTGTAGAAAAAAATGTTGGTAGTTCAGTAGTAGGCGCTAGTATAAATAAAAATGGTACTATAAGATTTAGAGCTGAAAAAGTAGGTAGTGATACAGCAATATCTCAAATAATTAAATTAGTAGAAGATGCTCAAGGTTCAAAGGCACCAATAGCAAAACTTGCTGATATAATTGCAGGATATTTTGTACCAGTAGTTGTTGTAATAGCCATAGTTTCAGGACTTGCTTGGTTTATAGCTGGTAAAGGAACAGTATTCTCACTAACAGTATTTATCGCTGTTTTAGTCATAGCTTGTCCTTGTGCATTGGGACTTGCAACACCAACGGCTATAATGGTTGGTACAGGTAAAGGTGCAGAAAATGGTATTTTAATCAAGGGTGGAGAAGCTTTAGAGACTACCCATAAAATTAACACCATAGTATTTGATAAAACAGGTACAATTACAGAAGGTAAACCTGTAGTTACAGATATAATAACTTACGGAGAAATTACAGAAGAAGAGTTGATAAAAGTAGCAGCAAGTGCAGAAAAATCTTCAGAGCATCCTTTAGGAGAAGCTATAGTCAGAGATTGTGAAGAAAAAAATCTTGAGTTTTACAAATTAGATAAATTTATGGCAGTACCAGGTTATGGTATTGAAGTTGTCATAAATGGAAGTGATATTTTACTTGGAAACAAGAAATTGATGAATAGCAAAAATATAGATCTTGTAGATTTAGAAGAAACATATGATAGACTTGCCAGTGAAGGTAAGACACCGATGTATATTGGAATTAATAATAAAATAGCTGGTATAATAGCTGTTGCTGATGTTGTTAAAGAAAATAGTGCAAAAGCTATCAAAAAGCTTCATGATATGGGAATAGAAGTTGTCATGATTACTGGAGATAATAAAAAGACAGCAGCGGCAATAGCCAACCAAGTTGGAATAGATAGGGTTTTAGCAGAAGTTTTACCTCAGGATAAATCAATTGAAGTTAAAAAGCTTCAAGAAGAGGGAAAATTCGTTGCCATGGTTGGTGATGGAATTAATGACGCACCAGCTTTAGCTCAAGCAGATATAGGTATAGCCATAGGAAGCGGTACTGATGTGGCGATGGAATCTGCTGATATAGTTTTAATGAGAAGTGATTTACTAGATGTACCAACTGCTATAAGGCTTAGCAAAAGTACAATGACAAATATTAAAGAAAATTTATTCTGGGCATTTGGTTATAATGTAATAGGTATACCAGTGGCAGCTGGGGTTTTATACTTATTTGGTGGACCTCTTTTAAATCCAGTAATAGCAGCTCTTGCTATGGCATTTAGTTCAACATCGGTTTTATTAAATGCATTGAGATTAAAAAGATTTAAGGTAGAAAAATAAAATAAAGTATAAATGGCTAATCTAATTTTAGATTAGCCATTTATACTTTAAAAAAGCGGAGGAATAATTCTAAAGTATGTAATAGATGAAAGTACAGCGTTTTGTATTATAGTGTTAAACTATTTACAGTCATAAATATCTTCTTAAATATCATCGATTATCCAATCTAGACAACAATCATTGTCATAAGTAGCTACATATAGAAATAAGTTCATTAAAATTATATAAGATATAAGTACAATTTAAGGTTTTAACCTCTTACACCAATATATTACTTAATAAGTGTAATATATTGGTGTAAGAGGTTATAAGGGTTATTATATTTTTTATTATTATGTATAATAGATACTAGAAGGTATTTTAAAGAATATAAAAGGAAAATAGGAGAAAATTATGAGCATAAAAACAATACATCATGTATGTATTCAAACAGAAAATTATAAAGAGTCATTAAATTTTTATAAAAATATATTAGGATTTGTACTAATAAATGAGACAAAGAATTTTCATGGAAGAGAATATAATACCTGGCTAAAATTAGGTGACTTTATGATAGAATTACAAACACCTAAAAGTGGTAGTGAATTTAATAAATGGAATAATCTAAATGCAGGACCAGTACACATGGGATTTATAGTTGATAACGTAGAAGAAGAATATGAAAGAATAAAAAAATTAGGGTATACAGATTTTAAAGTTAAAAATGGAGAGATAGTTTATCAAGTAGAAGGGGAAAGTTTATTTAAAATAAAGGCTCCAGAAGGAACTGAAATAGAAATAAGAGATACTGACATTATATAGTAAATAAGTGGAGACTAATATAGCTCTCCACTTATTTGTTTATAGACTTTTATAAGTATATTTATTCGTGTTTAAATGTAGAACAGCTAGTTTCTGTATAAATATTAGCATTTGATCCATTTACACTAATATTTTCAGCAGTACAAGCTAAATTTCTATTATATACACAAGTTTTAACTGTACAAACTAGAGCATCACATGGACCACAAGCATTTGTATTATTAGTTAAAGTTGAATAATTTTTTGCATCAAGGAAGTTTCCACAGCAAGTACTACATGATTCTTTTGCTGAACCTCCAGTAATATTAACTATATTAGAATAACAAGTATTAGATTTGTTATGAGAACAATTAGATACATTACAATTAATTTTAGTCATTTGAAAACCTCCTATTTAGAAAAATATCTATCTAATAAACCTTTGAAAGCTCTACCATGTCTAGCTTCATCTTTACACATTTCATGAACTGTATCATGTATAGCGTCTAAGTTTTGTTTTTTAGCAAGAGTAGCTAATTCTTTTTTACCAGAACAAGCTCCAAACTCAGCTTCAACTCTAGCTGATAAATTTTGTTTAGTACTAGGATATACTACTTCTCCTAATATCTCGGCAAATTTAGAAGCATGTTCAGCTTCTTCCCATGCTATTCTCTTATAAGCTTCAGCGACTTCAGGGTATCCTTCGCGGTCAGCTTGTCTACTCATGGCAATATACATTCCAACCTCTGTACATTCACCCATGAAGTTTGCTCTTAGACCTTCTATTATTTCTGTGTCTATATCTTTTGCTATGCCTATTCTATGTTCGTCAGCCCATACCATTTCATCTTGTGCTTCTACGAATTTGTCTGCTCCAACTTTACAAATTGGGCAAACTTCCGGTGGAGCATCTCCTTCATGTATGTATCCACAAACAGTACAAATAAATTTTTTCATCTATTACACTCCTTTACTTATTTATGTAACAATTTTATTATTTTCATAAAAGAACTAATATATGCACTGAATAAATTAAAACTTACATAAGATGAATATAAATTTAATTGATAATAACTATGATTTTTAGTAATATGAGAAGGCGAAGTAAAATTGAATTTTTTGTGAGGATATATTTATATGAAAATTATTTATTAGATTAAGAAAATAAAAGTCACTCAAATAAGATAAGTGGCTTGTATTTTATTTATACTATCATTATTTAATTCTTTTTTTAGGTTTTTTAAGTAGTTAGAAAACTCTACTTGTTCAGAGCTGTGATCAATATTTAAAGTATATTCTAGAGGAATCCATGTTGATAAAGGAGCCTCATTATGTTGTAATACAACTTCCATTTTGTCTAAAGCTTTATAAATTTTTGACTCTATGGTTTTTTGCTCATCCATTTCTATAAACAAATCTCTAACTTTTTTATTATAAGGATCAGGTAGAGAATCTATCCAAGAATATAATTTTTCGATTTCTATTTTTTCATGATTTTCAGTTTTGTTAAATGCAGGGATATCTCCTGTAAAGGCTTCACCCATATCATGAAAAATGCACATTTGAATTACCTTATTTATATCAGCTTGTGGGAATTCATCAGAAACAAAATATGCTAATAAAGACAATCTCCAACTATGCTCTGCAACACTTTCTTGTCTAAGTGTAGAAGTCCAAGAATGTCTTGTGTAGTTTTTAAGATTTTCCGCTATACCCATAGTATCTATTAATTTTCTAGTATCCACGTATTATTCCTCCAAGGTTTCTTAAATTTTAAATACACTTATAAAAAGATCG
>NZ_JANKBY010000250.1:0-5554 GCF_024621905.1 Terrisporobacter muris | reverse complement strand
TATATTTTTAATAAAAAGTCCAAGAATTTATATTATCTATTGGACTTTTATTTTATTGAGAATAATATATTTATCATTTTTAGAAAAATATAAGGTATAGATTTAATTGAACTGATACCTAAAAAGTAGACTATTTCAAATAAGATAGCTCTAAGCTAAGCCGCACACTTATATTCTATAGGTGTGCGGTATTTTAATTTAGATTGTATCCTAACATTGTTATACCAATATATATAATTGTGAACAGCTATTTCTAATTCATCTTTTGAATTATATGAATTTAAATAAATGGCTTCACTTTTAAGATGCCCAAAAAAGTTTTCTATTGAAGCATTATCATAGCAATTTCCTCTTCTAGACATACTTTGTAATATATTATTCTTCTTTAAAAGGTTTTTATAATCACAACAAGTATAGTGAACGCCTTGGTCACTATGTATTATTAACCCAGCCCTCTCTTTATCTGAAAGCGGTTTTATAGCCTTATTTATTGTATTCAAAACAAACCTCATATCTAAAGTAGAACTCATTTCATATGATACTATTTCATTATTATACAAATCTTTTATAGCAGATAAATATACTCTTTGGCGAGATTTCCCATAGTATAAATACGTTATATCTGTAACCCACTTTTTGTTTGGATGATCACTTTTAAAATCTCGATTAAGTATATTAGGCTCTATTTTATCTGCTATAATATCTTTTGGTAATATGTATCTAAATCTCTTTTTGCGTATTACAGATTTAATTTTTAATGATCTCATTAATCTGATTACTTTTTTATGATTAATATTAAGGTTATATTTCTTTAAAAGCGTAGCTTTAATACGTCTATATCCATAAACTTTATTAGATTTGTTATATATTTCTAATATCTTTTGTTTTACTCCATAATCCCTATCGGGAGATGTTTGTCTTGAAATCCACTTGTAATATCCACTTCGAGAAACACCGATTATTGAACATAAAAAACTTATAGTATATTTATTTTTCATAGAATGAATAATACTGTACTTGTCAGGTTTACATATCACAACCTTTCTAGATTTAACAACTTTTTTAGATACTCATTTTCGGCTTTTAACTTTAATATTTCTTCGTCTTTAGTCATTTCTTTTGTTCTAGGCCTACCTTTAGTAGGTCCTTTAAAACTTCCCCTTTGTTCTCTAAGAGATTCTTCACCATAGTTTCTATACTTTTTACACCATTTAATTATCATCTGTTCATGCACTCTGAACTCTTCTGCAACTCTTTTATATGAAATACCATCGTCAATATGTCTTTTAACAGCTAACAATTTATATTCAGAACTATATGTTTTTCTTACTTTACCTTCTTTTATCAAAAAAATCACCCCATTTAGTAGAATTCTACAGTATCTTATTTACTATGTCTACTAAATGGGGTGCAGTTCAAAGTTCTATAACTTATTTCCGGATTTCAAGGTATCATTCGGCATTGTAGATTCATTTGGAAGTGCTCACGAGAATAAAGATGATGTTAGTATAAGTATATAGACACAATTAATCGAACTAATTATAATAGAAGTAGATTAGAAAGGACGTGTCTAAAAATGGCAAGATATACAGAAGAATTTAAAAATACAATTATAGAATTATATAAATCAGGAAAATCATTAGCAGTATTACATAGCGAGTATGGCATACCAAAGTCAACAATATCTACATGGATAAAAGATAACTCTCCAGTTTCTTCAAATTCAGAAGATGAAATCACATTAAAAGAGTTAAGAGCTCTTAAAAGAGAGTTCTCTCAAATTAAGGAAGAAAATGAAATTTTAAAAAAGGCTATGGCCATACTTGCAAAGAAGTAGAATCTATTGTAAACCTGATTGATGAATTAAAGGTAAATCATAAAGTTGCATTATTGTGTAAAGTGTTAGGTATTCCAAGAAGTACGTACTATTCTTTTAGGTACAAAAAACCTAGTAAAATAGCTGTTGAAAGAGAAATTTTAAAGCAAGAAATTAAGTCTATTTATGATGATAGTAATGGTATTTATGGTGCTCCTAAAATTCATAAAATACTATCTAAAAAATTCGATGTAAGTATAAAAAGAGTACAAAGAATTATGAGTGAATTAGGGTTAAAATCAGTGATAGTAAAAAAGTTTAAGCACCATACTACCAAAGTAAAAATAGAAGATAAAGATAATATTTTAAATCAAGATTTTTCAACAAACACTATAAATGAGAAGTGGGTTGGAGATATCACTTACATACACACAATAAAAGATGGCTGGTGTTATTTAGCATCAGTCATGGATTTACATACAAAAAAGATAGTAGGCTACGCCTTTGATAAGAATATGACAACTGATCTAATAATAAGATCCTTAGATAATGCAGTTATAGTTCAAAAGCCCGACGATGTCCTTATATTTCATTCTGATTTAGGTTCGCAATATACGAGCTCTGATTTTAGTAACTATACATCAAAAAATAAAATGATTCAGTCATTTAGTAAAAAAGGATGTCCTTATGATAATGCCTGTATAGAATCTTTTCATGCCATTTTAAAGAAGGAAGAAGTTTATAGAGTTAAGTATTTTGATTTTGAATCTGCAAAACTGAAGTTATTTGAATATATAGAAGGTTGGTACAATAGGAAAAGAATTCATGGAAGTATTGGTTTTATATCTCCAAATGAATGCGAAAAAATAGCTAGAGCAAGTTAAAAATTCAATTATTTGTGTCTAAAATATTGACGTAGATCCAAGAAGAAAAAATACAAGTATTAGAATCGAAAATAGAGACTATAGAGAATAAATTAAATAATTATAATTCGAGAAATATAAAAAAGTTTGAAGGAAAAACAGTATCAAGATGTTATAGGCTTTATGAAGAAGTGCAAAAAGAGTTTAGTAAATTTTGCAAAGAAAATTCAAATTATAAGGTACAAGATATATTATCTATGGCATTATATGAGTATATGAAAAATCAAAAGTAATTAAATGATTATAGTAGTTAAATTTAGGAGGAATAGTTTTTGGAATGTTTAAGATGTAAAACAGAATTAAAATATTTAAAAGAATATAGATTTGATTCTCAAGAAGCAAATCGAGGTTTGTTTAAAGCTATTTTTGATGTAGAGGAACATTTAATTTTTAAAATTTATGTATGCCCTAAGTGTAAACATACTGAATTTATATATTCGGGAGCATCTACTTGGGTTGATATGTAAGCTAAAAGCAATTAAATTAAGATAATAATTATAAATATGAAGTTTAACAAATTTTAAATTATAGATTTTACAATATTTTTAATATATTGTGAAGTATAAGGATAGGAGCTATGATCCTATTTTTTTAGGTTAAATAAAAAATGAGATAAAAGATAATGTAAATGTAGTTATATAACAATTAAAAAAGTTTAATGAAATGTTCTTTATAAATACTTTAAGTCGAGAGGAGAAAAAATTGAGTAAGTTATTTTTAGATTTGGTAGGACAAGAGTGTAAAATTATTTTTTTGGGTGGTTTAGCAGAAGTTAAAGGTATTATTTTAGATATAGATGATAATTGGGTTAAATTAAAACTTAGAAAAAAAGATAAAGTAAGGCTTATTAAATTAAGATTTGTATCAAGTATTCTTTTAAAGGAAAATACATAAAAAATGTAATTAATATAGATATAAATAAAGTGAAAAGACTAAATCAATTAATATATATCGAATTTACAAAAATTAATTAAAGTTTCATAGAAAACGAATAAATAAAGAAAGAGTGAACGTAAAGAAATATAGTAATTTCAATACCTTCACTCTTTTTTTATCTAACTAGTTCCTAAACCTAAATTTAAAGACATCTTTACTCAATTTAATTATCCCTATCATAATTTGAATGTAATTTGATTGATTTTAATTTGTGTATAAGTGAAGGAACATTTAAATAAGACTTTCTTCTTGAAAAAATTTTTGATTGTAAATTTTCTAGAAAATCTGTATTTATAGATTCTAAATTAACTGAAGCAGATATCATAGAATCTATTTCAATATTATGGGTAGTAAATTTCTTTGTCATAGATAATTCGTTTTTTAGAAGATCAAAAATAGAAAAAGATGAAATTATACCTAACACAAAACTATTTACTCCTTGGTTCCAATATAAAATTAAAAATATTATTCCAATAAAAATACATAATGTATTTAATATGTTTTTATAGCATTTAATTAAATATTTATCCCAATATATATTTTGCTTCTGACATTTTAATATTGATTCATCAACTGTCAAATTAGAATAAATTTTTGTATACCAATCTTTAACACCATTAGGCTTATCAGTACCACTATTACTTATCTCAACTAAATACTTTTGAGGATATTTTTCTTTTAAATCTTTTGCAACTGATATAAGTTCAGATGCAGTATGGTTTTCTAAAAATCTACTTTCAATTTTAAAACCATACAGTTTACGGTCAATTAGTTCTTGAGTAGATGATGCTAAGTCATTAAATTTACATGAAAGATTTTTTAAATATTTAGAGGACAACGCAATTATGAAAATGAAAATTAAAAATTGATCTTTATATAAATCAGTTGTTTTAGAGACTATCCCCAGTAAAAAATTAATTATAGCTAGAAGCAATGTAAAATATTTAGTTGTTTTAGCTTTATTATATAAAGTTTTTTGAGAAAAAAGAAGAAGTAAGTTTTCTTCTTTATTTTGGTCAACACTAATATTATTCATAATCTGGGAAGTCACCACCTAACACTTCTTTCCATTTTTTAAAGCATTCTTCCATATCTGTTGATTCAAGTTCACGTGCCTTTACGGCTAAATTGTAATACTTATCAATAGAGGAAGATATATTGAGTTTTTCATAATAAGTATAATTATTTAAATTACCTTGTATTCCTTTTAAATCTGTTACGTTATTAAATATAGCTGATTTTAAATAAAATAAAACTGATTTAAATTCAATATCAACATAAGTGCCACAAGTTTTCTGAGGTTGATTGTAAAAATTTATAATCATAGTTTCAAGTAGATATGAAGAGTCTATACCTATGGACTTCTCTCTATTCCAGTATTTTACTAGTCTTATTACATTAAGTAGGTTTCCATCTAAATTTTGGTTTAAAGTTGTGATATTATCTCTATCAATTCTAGGATCAGTTTTTTTCCAATAACCTTTACCATCAGGTATTATATAATAACTTTTTCCTTGTGAATTTTCAGAAGTTAAAAAACATGGAACTATATCGAAGTTCCATTCGTATGAGCTAAGTTTTAATGTTAGAGCCTCCATATTTTTATGTGTTTCAGCATTTGAATATTGAGGAACAGAATCTATATATTTTTTAAATCTATTTATAACTTTTGTTGAATTCAGTCTATTACTGTTATCATGACATAATCCTTTTAGTGTGGCATAAGAATCAGGTACATTAAGCTCAATATTTTTGCACTCATTGTAGCTGCACCTGATTTAGCTATTTTACTCATAGTCAAAGTACCAGTTGTATCACATAGTAAACCTAACCAAAATATAATAACATGATTTTTATTAAGACTCTTAGCTCTTCTTTC
>NZ_JANKBY010000024.1:0-24033 GCF_024621905.1 Terrisporobacter muris | reverse complement strand
TACTATCTCAAAAAGTATCCATTTTGAAATATAGCATTTTTTATTATATTCTATATTTCAAAAGGTTGATAAAATATTTTAGGGATATATTTCAAAATATATTGATCTTTTGAAATACATTTAGTAATATTTAATTATAGGGAGGGTGGAACAAAGAAACGCCCCAAAAGCATAATAAAACTAATTTGATTTGTATAATTATCTGGTATTATAATAGCTAAGTAGTTAAAAGTTTACTTAGATATTAAATAAATAGGAGATAGATATAAATGAAAGTATATGGATATATAAGAGTTAGTACCAAGGGGCAAAATGAATCAAGACAAGAGCAACAATTAAAAGAAAAAGGGTGCGATTTAATATTAATGGATAAGACAACAGGAAAAGACTTTGACCGTCCTAATTATAAATTATTAAAGCAAGTTGTAAGAGAAGGTGACAAAGTTATATTCACAGAACTAGATAGATTAGGAAGAAACTATGACCAAATAAAAGAGGAAATAAGATACTTTGATAATTTACGAGTAGAGGTAGATTTTTTAGATTTCCCTATGCCTACAACAAGTGACCCTCTTATTAATAAAATGCTAAGAGACCAGATTATTAATACTTTAGCATATGTGGCTCAAAAGGAACTTGAAAAGAATAAAGTTAGAAGAAGTCAAGGAATTGAATCTATGCCAATAGATAAAAAAACAGGGAAAAAAATATCACTTAAAACAGGTAGAGTAACTGGAAGACCTAAAACAGAAATAACAGAGGATTTTAAAAAAATATATAAGAGATGGAAAAATAAAGAATTAACTGCTGTAAAGTCTATGGATCTTTTAGGATTAAAAAGAAATACATTTTATAGGCTAGTAAAAGAATATGAAAATGAAATAAAAGAATAGAATAGTATAAAAAAGATAAGATACCATAAATTCTTAATAAATACAATAAATTACATTTATTTTAAGTATATGGTATAATTTTCAAATAAATATAAAGGGTGGGATTAATATGAACAGAAGAAAAAAACTATTAAAAAATGTTGTTATAGCAACATCTTTAGCATCAACATTAATGATTACAAGTATAGCAAATAAAAGTATTAGTTTTGCTGATACTATAAAGTCTGTTAATACAAGTGCATTAAATGTAAGAAGTGGAGCAGGAACAAATTATAAAAAAATAGGAACTCTTCATAAAGGTAATAAAGTTACTGTAATATCAACTAGTAATGGTTGGAGTAAAATAAAATTTGATGGTAAAACTGCTTATGTTTCTAGCAAATATTTAAGCAATGCACCTTCTAATAATTCATCAATACTTAATGTTCCGTTCATAAACCAATATCCGAACTTACCACTTGGTTGTGAAGCAACTTCATTAGCTCAATTATTGAATTATAAAGGTGTATCTGTAGCAAAAACTAAAATAGCAGATGAAATGCTTAAATCTCCTAACAAAAATCCAAATCTAGGATTTGTAGGAAGTCCTTATAGAAATGAAAAAGGAATATTCCAAACAATTTATCCAAAAGCATTAGAAAGTACTGCAAAAAAATATAGACCTAATAGTGAAGATATAACAGGAGCTAGTGTTGATACTTTAGAAAAGGAATTAAAGAAAGGTAATCCTTCTGTAATTTGGGTATCAAGAAACTTCTCAAATCCTGAAATGGGATATTGGTATGAAGGAACAAAAGACCAAATGTGGGTTAATAAAAATCTGCATGTAGTTGCAGTAACAGGAGTAGATAGTAATTATTTTTACATAACTGATCCAGCTCAAGGAAAATATAAAGTGAGCAAATCTAAGTTTAAAGATGTATATTATACAGTTGGTAAAAAAGCATTAGTTGTTAGATAAAACAAAATACATAAAAAAAGAAGTAGTCATAAAATATGACTACTTCTTTTTTTATTTTACAAATATTTAAAATAAATATTTGTATTTTTTTTGATTTTATATTACAATAGTGATAAAATCAAATATTGTAAAAGTCCACATTCACGAATTTAAGAAATGTTTGGCGACATTTTTTAAATTATAGGATTTAATATTCTGCAAAATATTAAATTACCTTGTGCAAGTTGACTTCAAATTTATTGCTTTAATAAGTACTATTATATCATTTATTATAGCACTTATCAATATTTTTATAGTGCTTTATTTAATAAAACACTATAAAAATTGTTTTCAAAGTAATAAATTTCGTAAAATCTAAGAGGATATAACTATCCTCTTAGGAGCAGATATTTTCAAATTACGATTATGAAGTTTCCAAGCCTTGATATTTAATATATCAAGGCTTTTTTAATTTATATAGACAATGCAAAGTAATGTTACTAACTACGGAGGGAAAATTATGAGTTTCAAATACAGAACAAAAGATGATGACATGAGAGAATTACATTTTAAGTTACCAAAGGCTTTAATGTATGAAGAAAAATATAAAAAATTATCAGCAAATGCAAAACTATTATATGCAATGCTTAATGATAGAACTAATCTTTCTATAAAAAATGATTGGTATGATAAATTTGATAGAGCTTTTATTATCTGTTCTATTGAAGAAATAGAAGTATTTTTAAGTTGTGCAAGAGCATCTGCTAGTAAATATTTAAAAGAACTTGTTGACTTTAACTTAGTAAAAAAAGCAAAAGCATCTGAAATGGAAGTTGGCAAAGTAAAAAATAATACTATGAATGTTGAAAATTTAAAAGATAGCAATTCAAATATTTTATATGTTGGATATGTTGATACAACTAATGAAACTTTAGAAAAACACTTAGATAGTCATTTTGAAAATTTAAAACAATTAAAACAAAAAAGAAAAAAAGAAAGAAAAGAAAGAGAACAAAGGGCATTGTTCAAAAATTGTACTATCCTTGAAAACACTAAGGTTGATAGCAATAAAACTCTAGAATCTAGTAATTCCAAGGATAGTACAAAAATTGAACTAACCTTAGTTCAAAATTTGAACGGAAGTAAGACTGATTGTAGTAAGACTGATTCTGTTGTTGTTGTTAATAAGCCTCAATACAAAAAAATACCAAATAGACTATTAACAGATTTTGAAACAATACAATTAGATGAAAATTTAACTACAAATCAAAAAATATTAGAAATACAAAAAATAAAAAGTATCGGATTAAAAGAAATAGCACTTTTAGAAAAATTTATAGATGCTGCTATATTCTTATCAGATGCTCAATTGAGAATGTTTAAAAATTTTGATTTCAGAATTGCTGATAATTCTATTGATACAACAATAGCTCAAGGTGGAGAAACATTTAGTTATTTCAAAAAAGTGTATATAGCAAAAGAAAAAGAAGATATCGATAAAATGATTAATGAAGTAGATACTTATAATGATATTGATAAACTGTCTTATGATAGAGCAATTGAAAGAAATTGGAAAGTAAGTAAAGCAACATATGATCTTGCTAAAAAGTATGCAACTAATAACAATTTATTTTATCCAAGTGAGGAACTTATAAACTTTATTTAAAAATATGAATTTAGAGGTGATTATATGGATTTTAGTAATGTCTATATAGGTGATATGGTGAAAGTAAAAGTCGTAGGTGCAAAAAACTTTGTTATTGGTGAAGTAGTTAAAATTAGTGAAGGTAAGATAACTATATCAAATAATTACTTTGATGATTTAAATATAGATATTGTTCTGTGTTTAATTAAAATATAATTTTTATTTGATAGAGGATAGATATATTTATTCTGGGAGATGATGAATTGAATTTGTTAGAAGAAGAAAAAGAAGGACAATAAAAAACTAAAAAGTTAATTACTATACTTCTTCTTCAAAAACAACACCTACTACAGTGCCAACAATATTTAAAATGTTTTCATTAGTTTTGTATTTTATATTTTTTTGAAAATTAGGATGGTCGCTACAAGGCTGTAAATAAAAATACTCATTGTCTACTTTTACATATTTTACAGTTGCTTCTTCGTTATTAACTAAGACGACAGAGGGTTTTTCTTCTTCTAAGCAACAAGTTTTATGAATAAGTACATAATCACCATCTTTATATAACTTATTCATACTTTCACCTTTAATTCTTAATATGAAGTAGTCACGATCATGATATTTTAGATATTTTTTTGGTATATAGAAAAATCTTTCTATGTCTTCACAAGCATATTGAGGATTACCTGCTGACACATTACCAATGCAAGGCAGTTTTAAAAAATTTTTACTATTTTTTAAATTGGAGTAGTTAGGTGATTTAATAATATTAGTTGTTTTATAAAACTCTAAGTCTATACTATTTTTATTAGTTGATGAATCAGATAAATCTATGAGGTTATCGCTTTCATCAAAACATAATTCGTCAGAAAATTCTGTATTATCTACTTCATCATATTCAAAATAGTTATTTATCGCAAATTGGAGTTCATTTTTTAAATTATTTATTTTTTTATCTACAATAATTTTTAACTCTATAGGGTTCTTTTTATTTAACTCAACATCGCCAAAGACTAAAGAATCTAAAGAACAATCAAAACAACGAGATATTTCTATTAAAGTATGAAAGTTAGGTTCAGCAAGACCTTTTTCATACTTAGAGATAGTTTGCTTAGATACACTTATTTTTTCTCCTAAATCACTTTGAGATAATTTATAGAGATTCCTAATTTTTTTTAAATTTTTAGGAAACTTATTCTCCTTCACTATAATCACCTTCTTAACTTATTATTTTACATTTTTATAATAAACATGCACTTGTTTTTTGAAAAGTCGCATAAAATGTACCTTAAATAAGTTGACGAATTGTTTTCTATTTTATATAATATTGTTGTAAAATAAAAAACAAAACATTTTAAAGTCGTATTTGAACATATTTTTTAAATTCGTGAATGTGGATTCTTACAACAAAAAGTAAAAAAAATGTCACAAATACGCAAAACCTCTATAAGTGCGTCTATTTACGGATTGGAGAGCAGATAGTGAATAATGAAATAATAGAATTATATTTAAATGGATATATTGAATTAGAAATAGTTAATATGCTAAATAAAAAATATGATTATGTTAAAAAATGTATAGAAAATACATTGGACTATGAGTTAAAAAAAATCCATAAAATGTCTAGAAACAAGAATAAAAAGATAATAAAGTTAAACAGAGATAGAATAAAAAGTCTATATCTAAAAGGATATAACTCTAAAGAAATATCTAATATATTAGAACTGAAGGAAGATAGAGTTAGACAATACATAACTAGAAATTTTTTAGAGTATAAAGAAATTCATAGACATAATAGATTGAAAGAAAAAGATATTAAAAGAGCAATAGATAATCAAGTAAATTCATTTATAAGTAATAAAAATTTTCTGAAACAAAATAGACAAGCATATAAATACAATAAAAATATGAATATAACTTTTGATGAAAAAAATAATGGAGTAAGAACTGATGATGTTCCAAAGACATTTTATAGAGAGAATACAGAAGAGTGGAACACATATATATAAAATAAAATTTGACTAATAAAATAAGAAAGAGGTAGGTATCAAAGATGGTTAGAAGAAATAAAAAAATATCAAGTATAGTATTAGTAATTGGATTAGCACTTGGAACAATAGGTTGCAATAATAATGTATCTAAAGAAAAAGAGATTACTACACCAAATACATCTAAAGTTGAAAGTAGTATATCGAAAAATAATATAGAAAAGAAGGAAAATAATAAAGATAATTCAACACTTTATGAAAAAACTTCAAATAACAATAATGAGAAAGTTAATGAAAATAAAAAGAATATAGAAGAATCAAATGTAGATAGTAAACCAAATAAGCCAAGCAATGGCAATAGTAGTAATGATGATAATAATAAACCAAGTAAACCAAGCAATGACAATGATAAGCCAGTTAAGAGAACTTGGAAATATATGAGTGAGTTAAGTCAACAAACATTTAGAGCATTAAATTCTTTTAGAAAAGCTAATGGGGTAGAACCACTTAAATATAGTTCAAGTGAACAAGCTAGAGCAAATGAACAAGCTAAATATAATGCAAGAACTGAAACTGGAGGTCATGATTTTATGCAGATTTCAATAACTTCAACAGTAGATAAAACTGCACAACAATTTATAAATACATGGGCTGGTTCATCAGGCCATAGAGCAAGTATGCTAGATAGTACTAATGTAGAAGGTGCAGTATCTGTATATAGAGATAGTGAGGGTTGCTATTATGTTGTAGCAAGTTTTAATGATAACTGGTAAAATAAAACTATTTTGATTTGACAATAAATTAGATACACTTATTTAATAAGTGTATCTACATATACCACTTATAAATTCATATTAAGTAGTATATGTAGGTACAATTTATTGATAACCTAATTAATTTATTAGTCAAAAATCATCAAAAAAGCAGTAAAAAGCTACCCTTAAAAATTGTATAGGGTAGTTTTTTATTACCTTTTTATTATCTAATTAAAAAAAGGATGTGTATATTATGGAACTTAAATATTATAAAAATCTTAAAAAACTAAGGATAGAAAAATCACTTACAATAAAAGAGTTATCTAAAATTACTGGCATTTCAGAACGAGTTATTGAAAATATAGAAGATCAACTAACTTCAAATCATAGTATAGATAAAATAGCAAAATTAGCAGAAGCATTAGATGTTAGTGTAGATGACTTTGTTAATAAAGATTTATAAAAAGCCTAATAGACATAAGGTCTATTAGGCTTTTTTTATTTTATATAGAGGGAGGTGTATGCATGAGAAGTTATATGGTTTCAGAAAATTTAAAAGCTTTTAAAGAAGCCTATAAGCTAAATAACAGGAAATTAGCAAAACTGCTAAAAATAAGTCCTGTACTTATAGGAAATATTCTAAATACAGGATACTCTAATTCTCTTAGAGTAGATACAGTTAAAAGAATAGCTGATTATTTAGATGTAACAATAGATACTTTGTTATATCAAAAAATAGAATTTAACTATATAGGAGTGAAATAATATGAAAAGTCATAAAATTATTTCTTTAGCATTATCATTTTTAATGATAATGCTAAATGTGATGCCTACATTTGCAGAAGTAATCACTAGTGGTGAGCAAATAAAGAATGTGTATGGTTGGGATAAAGTAAAAAAATATGCATATATGACATCTATTAAAAAAGATTCTAAGGGTAATGTAGTGTACTGCATGGACGCAGAAAAACCATCTCCAAATAATGATGACTTACCTTTTGGAGGATATTTAGATGATGTAGCATATAGAATACTCAAAAATGGATATCCAAATAAAAGTTTTACAGGGAACAAAGAAAAAGACTATGTGATAACTCAGTTAGCATTTTGGGCCTATGTTGATAGCAAAGAAGTTAATATAGAGAATTTAATAGTATTAGTTAAAGACAAAGAAGACCCTAAATTAACTAAGTATGTAAAAGACTTATATAATAATTCTCTTAAAGGACAAGAAACTCAAGATGTAAAGGTGGATTTTTCTAATAAAAACATGATAGCAACATTTGATGGGAATAATTATGTAACACCATACTTTAGAGTAAATGTAACTGGAAATAGTGTATCTAGTGCAAAATTTAAAATGGAAATGAAAACAACAGTAACTGGAGTTAAATATCAATTAAAAGATGGAACATATGTTAAAGAAATTCCAATGAATACTGATTTTAGAGTTGTAATACCAAAGACTGCTAAAGAAGGTAATGTTAGTATAAGAGCTATGGGACAGGTTACAGGAACAAAAGTCTGTTGGTATAAGTCCCCAAATGATAAAATACAAAATGTTGCAAAGGTAGAGAAAAAGACTGTATCTCAAAATACAAAGGATTATGCCAATATAACTTGGAGTCCAAAAGGAAATGTTGAAATAGTTAAGAAAAGTGAAGATGGTAAGTTGCTTCAAGGAGCAGAATTTAAGCTGACTAAAGATGGAAAAGATGTTACAGAAGCAAAAAAAACTAATTCAAAAGGTAAAGTTGTTTTTAATGATTTAGAAATTGATACCTACGAAGTTGTAGAAACAAAAGCTCCACAAGGTCATGTTTTAAATACTAAGAAACAAAATGTAACAGTAGCAGCAGGTAAAACTACGACTGTAGAGGTAACAAATAACATAATAAAAGGTAAAGTAAAGGTTTTAAAAGTAGATAAAGAAACTAATAAGCCACTCCAAGGAGCAGAATTTGAATTAAGAGAAAAAGCAACTGGAAAAGTAGTTGAAAAATTAGTAACTAGCGAAGATGGAACTGCAATAAGTAAACTACATCCATTTGGCGAATATATTCTACAAGAAACAAAAGCACCAAATAAATATGTTTTAGATAGTAAAGAGTATTTTGTAACTATAAGTGAAAATATGAAAACTATTAATGTTACAGCTAAAAATAAAATTAAAAAAGGAAAAATTGAAGTCAATAAATCAGATAGTGAGATTAAAGGACTTAATCTAAAAGGTGTTGAGTTTGAAATAACAAATGAAGATGGATCAGTTGTTGATACATTGGTAACTGATGAAAATGGACACGCCGAAAGTAAACTATTAAATTATGGCAAATACTTTTTAAAAGAAACTAAGACATTGCCAACTCATATATTAAATCCTAAAGTATATGAGGTTAATATAACAGAAGATGGAAAAGTATATACTTATGACATTAAAAATGATGTTATAAAAGGTAAAATTCAAATAGTTAAAGTAGACCAAGAAAATGAAGAAATACCAGTTGAGGGAGCAAAATTTAATGTTATAGCAGATGATGTTGTAGGTGTTAAAAAAGGAACTGTTTGCGATACAATAACATCAGATAAAGATGGATTTGCATATACAAAAGATTTAAGAGCAGGAAGATATAAGATTATAGAAACTTTTGCTCCAGAGGGATATTGGCAATCAGATAAAGAATACTTTATAGATATAACTGAAAATGGCAAAGTTTATGTTCAAAAAATATCAAATAAGCCAATACAAGCTAAATTAAGAGTATTAAAAAAGGATAATAATACTAAACTACCTTTAGCAGATGCAAAGTTTAAAATAGTTGATTTAAAGACAGATTCTGATGTAGAGTTTACAGAATCTTTAGGTGGGGTAATACCACACAAGAAAACTATTTTTAAAACTGATGAAAATGGAGAGTTTGTAACACCACAAGCATTAAAATATGGTAAGTATAAATTAGTCGAGGTAGAAGCACCTAAAGGATATAATTTAGCAGGGCCTATAGAATTTGAAATAAATGAAAATACACAAGTAGAAGACATAGAGCTATTAGGTACTGTAACGACACAAGAAGTTATAAATACTAGAATAACTGGTAGCTTAGAACTTTTAAAAATAGATGAAGATACAAAAGAATCACTTCCAAATGTAGAGTTTGAGGTTAAATGCACAGAAGGTTTTATGAAGGATAAAACATGGAATTTAGTAACTGATAAAGATGGAAAAGTTTCATTAGAAAACCTAGGCTATGGAAAATATAAGATAACAGAAGTGAGAACTTTAGAAGGATATATTTTAAATGATAAACCTATTAAGTTTGAAATAAAAGAGCATGGAGAAACTGTTAAGTTAGAAATGACAAACAGAAAAATAAAAGGAAATGTTGAAATAACTAAAGTTGATAGTGAAAAGTTATTTGATATGCCACTTAAAGATGCTGAATTTACAATTTATGATAAAGATGGCAAAGAAGTAGACAAGTTAGTTACTAATATATTTGGAAAAGCTAAGTCAAAAGATTTAGTATATGGAAAGTATACTATGAAGGAAACAAATCCACCAAAAGGTTACAAACCTTCTGATACTATATATGAAATAAATATAAGTCAAGATAGTCAAGTGATTAATTTTGATATAGAAAATAATATTAAAAAAGGAAGAGTTGAAATAATCAAAAAAGATAGTAAAACTAATAGAGCATTAAAAGGAGCAGAGTTTACTATTTTTGATGAAGAAGAAAAAGAAGTTGAAAAATTAGTAACAGATAAAAAAGGATATGCTTCAGCAGAGTTAAGACATGGTCAGTACACTATGAAGGAAACAAAGTCACCAAAAGGGTACAAGCCTTCTGATAAAGTTTATGAAATAAATATAGATGAAGACGGTAAATTAATAACTTATGACATTAAAAATGATGTTAAAGAAGGTGAGGTTGAGTTTTCTAAAACTGATATATCAACTGGAGAAGTATTAGAAGGTGCTAAAATTGAAATTATAGGAACTGATGATATAAATAATCATATAAAAATAGAATTTACTTCTTCAAAAGAAGGAAATAAATTCAAAGTTCCAATAGGAAAATATGATTATAAAGAACTTGATGCTCCAACTGGATATATTTTAAGTGAAGAGGTAGGAACATTTGAAATAAAGGAAGATGGAGAAATAGTTAAAGCAGAATTAAAGAATAAGAAAATAGAAGAACCAGTTAAACAAGAAAATCCAAAAACAGGAGATAGAGGTATATTGATAGCATCAATTATCTCAGTAGGCTCATTACTTGGAATATTAGGCATGTACTTGTATGATAGAAGTCAATATGAGTATTACTGGGAATATGAAGATGAATATGAAGATTAAAAATATATAGAATAGCAAGAAGAAGGAGGGTAGCAATACTCTCCTTTTTCTATTTATATGAGGAGGTGATAAGGTATGGCAATAGATAAAGCATTAAAAGAATTAGCATCAGCAATATTAAAAAGAAATGATATAGATCATGATAGGTGGCTGACAGAGAAATATACGGATTTAATTTTAGAAAATGCTTCAATTCTAAAAGCTGGGATTGAACAGAAAGAAACTAAGAATGAGGTAAAAAATAATGCAATCCAAACTCAAGTAAATCTATCAAAAGATAGACCTTGGGAGCAAAATAAATAGAAAAATGAAAGGATAAGAAAAATATGGATTTTATAGCAAATTTAAATACTTTTGGATATAAGATGATTTCACAAGGACAAACAATATTAATGATGTTAGCAGTAGGAGCAGTTGTTGTAGGAGCAATACTTCAAATAACAGGAGGTAGAGAAGGTCTAGACAAAGCTAAAAAATGGTATATAGGAGCATTAGTAGGATTTACAATCGGAATGGTAGCAAAACCTTTGTTGGAGTTATTCAAGCAAAATATGATGTTTTAATAAGATTTATAATGATTAGTTATGATGTTTTAATGATAAAGATTAGTCAAATACTTGGCTAATCTTTTTTAGAAAGGTAAAGAACATGATATATATAAAAGAAATGATTAATTGCAATTATATACTATACATGAACTTATTGAAAATTAAACTTTGTGTAAAAGCAATATATATTTTCAATAGAAATAAAATAAATGAAATAAATATAATATCAAATATAATACAAAAACAGTTAATAAAGAAAACTCTACTACTTAAAAGCCAGTTATATGAATGACTAATAATTATTTATATAGTTGAAAAATTAACTAAGTAGGGAGGATAATTTATTGATAAAAAAGATAAGCAATCTATTAGATGGTTTCTTTGATAAAAAAAATGGTGAAATCAAATTTGCAAGAAAGTTAGTAAATAAGGAGTTTGCAATAAAGTTAGGGATTATTTTAATAATAGCTATTAATCTATGTATAGGGGTTCTTTTAGAAGGAATGTCATCACTAGGAGGTTTTCTGTATGGGAAGTCTTTTAATATATTTAATTTAATAAACCCATTTGTAGTAGTTACTAGATTCTTTCAGTTTTTACCTATATATTTGGTTCTTAATATAGTAACAATCGCAGTATATGTGAAGTTAATAATGAATATAAGAGCATCATTTAAAGAATTTGATGAAGGGCAAAAAGGTAGTTCAAGATTTGCTACACAAGAAGAAATACATGAGCAATATAGAAATGTCCCTGCAACTAAAGAAATCTATAGTGGTAAAGGAGGAATACCTGTTGCTAGAAACTGCATAAATGGAAAAGAAATAATATACATTGATGATAGTCCAGTTAATAATTTGATAATAGGAACAACTAGAAGTGGTAAAGGTGAAACCTTTGTAGTTCCATTAATTGATATATACTCAAGAGCATCTCAAAAAGCATCTTTAGTAATAAATGACCCTAAAGGGGAGCTTGTTGCAATGTGTAAAGAAACTCTTGAAAATAGAGGGTATGAAGTTCATATGTTAAATTTATTAGAGCCTATAAATTCTATGAGTTATAACCCATTACAACTTATAAAGGAAGCATATAAAAAGAAAAATTATAGTGAAGCACAGTTATTATGTAATACACTAACTCACTCTTTATATAATAATCCAAATGCAAAAGATCCATTTTGGGAAAATTCAGCTAAATCTTTAGTAAATGCTTTAATACTCGCTATATGTGATGAATGTATTAATAGTGGTGAAGAAGATAAGATAACTATGTATACAGTTGCTAATATGCTTTCAGAACTTGGTGGAAGTAATGAAAAAATAGGTGATAGTGAAATTAATATGTTAGATGAATATTTCAAAAAACTACCTTCTGATTCAGTAGCAAAAAGTCAATATGCAACAAGTTCTTTTGCAGGTGGAAATACTAGAGGTGGAATATTTTCAATGGCTATGAGTAAATTACAAAACTTCACTTTTGAAGAAATAGCAAAAATGACATCTAGAAATTCGCTAGATTTAGAGGATATAGGATTTAGTAAAATAAATAATTCTAAGCCAAAAGCTATATTTATGGTAACACCAGATTATGATACAAGTAATCATGTATTATCAAGTATATTTGTTAGACAAATATACTATGTACTGGCTAAACAATCATCATTAAGTCATACTGGAAAATGTGATAGAGAAGTTATTTTCTTATTAGATGAATTTGGAAATATGCCACCAATTGAAGGGATGGCAAATATAGCAACAGTTTGTCTAGGTAGAGGAATAAGATTTAATCTTATTATTCAAGCATACTCTCAATTAGATAAGTTGTATGGAGAAGATGCAAAAACAATTATTGGAAACTGTGGTAATCAGATGTATATATTAACTAATGAAAATGATACTGCTGAAAAGTTTTCTAAGCTCTTAGGGAATAAGACAATTATAACTTCTTCAAGAAGTGGAGAAGTTTTCTCATTAAATAAAAGTCATACTGAAAACTTAGATAGTAGAGAGTTAAAAAAATCAGATGAATTAAAAATACATGAAGGTGAAAATATCATTGTCAGAGTTATTAAAAGAAGAGACCTTAATGGAAATAAAATAACTCCATACCCAATATATAATCGTGGTGAGTATGCTATGAGGTATAGATATGAATACTTATATGAAGATTTTGATAATCAATGTTCAGTATTTAAAAATGTTGTAGTTAATTCATTACATAAAGATGTTAAATTAAAAGACTTGATAATAGATTTTAATTCTAGAAAAGTTAAAAATCAATTAGAAAATGAAAAAGTTAATGTGTTAAAAGATGAAGATAATAATGAGTCATCCAAAAAAGAGATAGATAATCAAAATATATTATCATCTAAAGACAAAGAGTTAGCAATATCATCAGATAAAAATAACTTATTAAGTAAAGAACAAATAAAAATTATAAAAGAACAAATAAATACATTAGATGCATTAGAAGAGTATCTTCGTAGCATAGGAAGAGAAGATGTATATAATGCTTTTTTAAAGGTAATAGGATAATAAGGAAAGGAGAACTTCATGGGAAATGAAGAGATTATAAATATACTAACTAACTTTGAAGGCGATTTTATTATAGGAAATATAATGACTTATTGTTTGAGAATGTTTGGGTGGTTGATTATACAAGGTTTATCAAAGCTTAGTGATGCAATGGAATTAATAACCCATACAATGTATAGTTTAAATAATTTTTTTGACTCGGAAGGAGTAAAAGAAATTATCAACTTATTTAAGCCAGTTTTATTTGTTATTCTAGGATTATCTATTGTATATATAGGTTATAAATTAATAACAGACAGAGAATTTAAAGGAAGCAAAGTAATAAATAATATAACGTTGTCAGTCATGGTAATAATGTTACTACCAACACTAATGATTAAACTAAATGAAGCCACACAATATGGAATATCAGCAATAAAGTCAAAAGGTGGTATAGAAGTAAGTACCAGTGCTGAACAATTAATAAAGTCTAACTTAACAGATTTATATTATTTGGATAGTAAAAACTTTAAGATTGATAATAATGATAATAAAAATAATATCCCTATAGAAAATATAAAAGACATAAATATCAATGAAGAGGTTGATGATAAAAAGGTAAATAATAAAGAAGTATTTAAAAATAAGGTTACTTTAGATGAAAATGGTAAAAAAGATCTTGAAAAATTAGAAAAAGAATTTTTTGGATTAAGTCAAGAAAAGTATTTTAGATATGACTTTAATTTTTGGATTATATCAATATCTCTTCTATGCTTAATATTAGTTTTTTTATTGACCTCAATTAAAGTAGCAAGATTAGTTTATGAGTTAGCATTTGTAAAGATATTTGCTATATTCTATGCTTTTGCAGATATAGGAAGTGGTCAAGGAATAAAACAAATATTAAAACATATATTATCTGTTTTTGCAGTGATATTCAGTACATCAATACTTATAAAATTATATCTACTATTCAATGGATTTGTAAGTAATCAGTCTGACTTAAATATGTTTGCAAAGATAGTTTTCTTGATAGGTGGTTCTATAGCAGTTATAGATGCTCCAAATATTGTAGAGAGAATATTTGGAATAGATGCAGGATTAAAATCTGCTTGGGGAGTAGTTGCAGGGGCATATTCGGCTGTAAAAGCTACTAATGAACTAGGTAAAGTAGGTTCAAATGTAGGTAGTAGTATTGCATCAGCAGGAGGTGGAGCTAAAGGTATTGCTAATGGATTCTTTGGTTTAGGAAATGAAGATGGAAAAGGAAACACAAAACCATTAGAAGAACAAATAGATAAAGTAAGTAATACATCACCAAACCCACTAGAAGATGAAGATAATACTAAATCATCTGAAAGTGTAAATATGGCTGATAACATAAGTTCTTTGGACGAAAATAAAAATACATCTGAAAGAGGAAGTCGTGTTAATGATAGTCTAGATAATAATGATATTAATGGTAGTGAAATTAGTTCACTGTCTCAAAATAGTGATATTGGAGAAAACTATGGAGCAAGAAATAGTTTATCAGAAGATATTGAATCTAAAGATATATCAAATGGAAATATAGATGATACTCAAAGTCCAAATTCTAATACTGGTACTATTAATGATAATACTTCAAGTAGCGATATAAGTTCATTAGAAAGTCAAATGAGTAAAGAATCTCCAACTATAGGTGAAAATATTGACTCAAACTTAAATAACCCAAGTAAGTTAGAAGATGTAAGCCATATTAAGCCTGATAGCAATATTAATCCAAATAATATAAATAAAGATAATAAAAGCAATATATCTAATGAACATAAAGGAAATATTTCAAAAGAAGATAAACCGATTGAAACAAGAACATATAGTGATTATGCTAAAGACAGAATATCAAATAGCAATACTATGCAAAGAGTAAATAGACACTATCAATTAGGTCAAAATACAGGTATTAAACTAAGACAAAAATTTGATAGAAAAGTGGATTCAAGAATACAAAGAATGAAAGATACTCAAGCACATAGAAGATAAAGTATATATAAAGTACCTAAATTAAAATAGTTTAGGTACTTTTTTATTTTTTCAAATTTATAGAATTAAGAAAAAGAGGTGATTCTTTTGTATAGCATACCAAAAGAAATTAATTCAGAAACAAAGGTATTTAGGTCTATATATTTGTTTGACTTATTTTTTATAATTGTTTCTTTGATTTTTACAACAACAACAGCACAACTAGTTAGTCCAAAGTTAAGTGCAATGTATTATATATTCTCCATAATTGTAACTTTTTTCTTATTAAGTAAAAGTAAAAGTAATCCTGGTATAAGGAATTATAGAGCTATATATATAATGATTAGAAGGACAAGAAAAACATATAAATCATTAGACTGGAATTTTGAAGGAAGGAAGTAAGGGATATGAATGCAATAAAAAGTATGAATGGTAGCACAATAGTATTTAACAAAATGCCTAGAATAGAATGTGAAGATATTACTATAAAAATAGGTGAAAACCTAGAACTATTTGACTATTTAGTAGCATATGATGAAGATAATAATATATTAGATAAAGACAGTATAATAATATCTAAAACTAATTTAGATACTTCAAAAGCAGGCAATTATGAGATTGTAGTTGAAGTAAATGATAGAACTAATACATATAGAATACAACATACAATAAATGTATTAGTTAAAACAAATGATAAACCTATTATAATCGGAGCTGATAGTATTGAGATACCTTTAAATAAAGTTTTTGATCCAATGTATGGAGTAATAGCAAATGATACTGAAGATGGAATTATTACTAATAAGATTATAGTAAATGGATTTTTAAATGTATGTAAAGCGGGTTCATATGTTCTTACATATTTAGTTACAGACAGTGACAATAATACAACTATAGTTGAAAGAGAAATAAATGTATTGGATATACAAGAAGAGAATGTGAAGGTAAAAGATATTCAAAAAGAATATATGAAAAATAATGAAGAAATAGATACTAAAGAAACTATTGCAGAAGTTAAGCAGCTAGATACTCCAGTATCAGAAGATACATTAAAAATAGATGAAATAAATAATAAAGAAGAGTCTTCAGAATATAAAGAAGCAATAGAGAATATAGAAGATAATAAAAAGCCTAAGAAACTTAAAAAGAGAAAAAAAGTTAGAAAAAAACGTAAAAAAGAAAAGCCTAAAAAGTTATCAAGAAAAGAAAAAAAGCAATTAAAAAAAGAAGAAAAACAAAAAAGAAAAGAATTAAAAGAAGAGTATAAAAAGGTTGATAAAAATATATTAGATATTCTACCTTTTTTAGAAATAGCAGAAGACGATACATTTAAAACTAAGAATGGGTATATAGATATATTTCAAATAGATACAAAGGATTTAAACTCATTAAACTACAATGATGCAAATAGACATATATTTGATTTTTCAAACTTTTTAAGAAACTATATTGATGATATGAAGATAATATCAATGACTTTTCCTGTAAATACTCAAATTCAGCAACAACATATATTAAAGAAAATTGAAAGTACAGATAATGAAATATACAGAGAGTTTTTATATAAAAGACTAGATCAGTTGATTGCTATAGAAGAGAAAAGAAAAAATAGAGAGTTTTACTTAATGTTATTTTATGAAGATGAAAAAACAAAAAGAGAAAGAGAAATACAACTATTAAGATTATCAAGTTCAGCTGTAAAAATAAGTAGATTAGACTTAGATAAAAAATTAAGAATAATCTTTAAACTAAATAATCAAAATTCTAAAATATAACTAAAAAAGCCACTCTGTATAAGAGTGGCTTTGAACTTGAGGTGAACACCAAGTTCAAAGGAATAGAACAATTTATATTATAACTTATTATATCACAAAAAATAAAAACAAAGCATTAATGAACTATAGGAACTATGTAAATTTTGCATGGTTCTTTTTTAATACAATAAATTAACTTTGAAAGGACAATGAAAAATGAGAAAAGATGCCAAATGCAATAAAAAAGAATATAATCCATATTTATTAACAGAAATTCAACCGCAAGGTGGAATAAAATTTGATGAAAGAATAATACAAAAAGGCGATGGATTTGAAACAATTATTAATTTGTATGATTATCCAGTACAAGTAGATTCATTTTGGTTAGAAAGATTATTAACTATGGAAGATGTAATAACTACAATAGATATTGGAACTGCTAATAAGCGAGACATACTAAAAAAATTAGAAAAATCTTTAGTAGAGCAAGAAAATAGATTTTATGAGGATAGAAGTAAGGTAGGGCAAATACAGGCAAAAAGTACATATCAATCATTACAGGGATTAGCAGAGGATATAACAAATAATGGTGAGATTATAAAAATGGTTCATATAAGATACTTTGTATCAGCTCCAACTAGAGAAGGTGTAGAAAGTAAAACAAAAGAGATAATAGAAAAATTAGAATCTTTAGGATATAGAGGTGCAGTTCTATTAAATGAACAAGAATATGAATGGAAATCTTTATTTAATGGATATTTGGAGCAAGAAAAATTTTTAAACAAAAGAAGAGGTAAGGCAATACCTTCAGAAACGTTAGGTGGTGGTTATCCATTTCACTATACTAAGTTAGATGACCCAACAGGAATGTTTTTAGGAACAACATTTACAGGAGGTAGTGTTCTATTTGATTTATTTACAAAAACAAAGGACAGAATGTCGTATAATGCAGTTATTGTCGGAACTATGGGTAGTGGTAAATCTACTTTATTAAAGAAGTTAGTATTAAATAATGCTATACAAGGTCAAACAATAAGAGTATTAGATATAGTTGGAGAATTTAAAAGTCTAATTCATGCTCTAGGTGGAAAAACTATATCGCTTGATGGTAGTGATGGAATGATAAATCCTTTACAAATACTAGCAACTATAACTGATGATAATACAAATGAAGTAGACAATAAAAAGTCTTTTATGACACATTTAGCAAAAGTTAGTATGATGTATAAGTTTTTAAATCCTGATAGCGATTCAGATGAACAAAGACAATTTGAATCATTAGTAAGTAATTTTTATAGATTTAAAAATATAGATATAGAAAAATGTACTGAATATGAAGTTAGAGAATATCCAACAATGAGTGAACTACTAAAATATATTCAAAGTGAATTATATACGAATATAGAATTAAAAATACCAAAAGATAATCTTACTGAAAGTCATAGAAAAAGACTTGAATCTATAATACTTAATATAGAATCTATCGTTAGAGATTATGGTATATTATTTGATGGATATTCAACTATAAAAGATATTAATAAAGAGCAAATAATATCTTTTGAACTTAGAAATCTAAGCAACTTTGATGAAAGGATATTTAATGCACAAATATTTAGTATATTAACTTTACTTTGGAATAATTCATTGGTTCAAGGTAGCAAAGAAATGAAGGCATTTAATAATGGCTTGAAGTCAACAGAAGATTGCACAAAGTACATGATATTAATAGATGAAGCACATAGAATAATAAACTCTAACAATATAAAATCAGTTGAGTATTTAACTGCTTTTGAAAGGGAAGCAAGAAAGTATTTTGGAGGACTTATATTTGCTACTCAAAGTATAAGAGATGTTGCTCCTGCTAACATAAATAATGAAGCATTTGAAAAGATAAAAACTTTATTTGAATTAACTCAATATAAATTTATAATGAAACAAGATAACAATGTAGTATCTTTACTATCTGAAATATTCTCTGGTCAACTATCAGAAAATGAGTTAAATAAAATCCCTTATTTAAAACAAGGAAATTGCATCTTATCTATAAATGGATTTGATAATATAATGTTCAATGTTGAAGTAACAAAAGAAGAGTTAGATTTGTTTAAAGGTGGTGCTTAGAAAAAATGAATAGTAGATCTAATATGATTATATTATTATTTGTCTTAATTGGTAGCTTTGTATTTATGGCAATGGATATAAACAAAGAAAAATCAAATAATGCTGATGTTAATACAATACAAGATGAAGTAACATATGAAAATAAAGAGTCCTCTGATAAGTTAGAGAATAAAAAAGAAGAAGATAATAAAGACATTAAGATAATAAAAGATTATGCTAAAGAAAAAAGTCTTAGTAATAAAGAAAATGATAAAATAAAAGATATTGTAGAAGATTTTATAATAGCTTATTGCAGTGTTAGTGAAGATATAAACCCAAAGACTAGACTAGAAAGTGTTAAGCATTTAATTAAGTATTCACTTTATAAAGAGTTAAATAAAGTAATTGATATAGAAACCGATTTAGCTACTGAATATTATGTATATAGAGATATAAATAAAATAATTATACATAATGTATCTAGAGATAAAGACAAAATAAATGTTGACGTAGTTGTATATTCAGACTATTTAGATGCTGATTTATCTACACAAGCAGAAGATGTTAGCCAAGATTATATGTTAACTTTAGAAAAAGATAATGATAGTTGGATAATAGATTCTTGTATTGAAAACTTTAAGTAGGTGATAAAATGCAATATGCAAGAGATAATCAAGAAAAAAGAATATTGAAACGTATAATAAAGATGTTGGGTGTATTTAGCTCAACATCTTTATTTTTTATTATTTTAGTATCATCTATAATGTTATTTTTTTTTGGTAGTAAAGTTACAGATGATAGCATGAGAATTAATGGAAGTTTAAGTGGAGTTCCACAAGAGTTAATACCATATTTTAATGAGGCTTCTGAATTGATTGGTTTACCTAATTGGGTACTAGCAGGAGTGGCAAAAAATGAAAGTAACTTTGATGTAAACTGCTCATATGGTGGAGCGTATGGAATAATGCAAATGCAAAAAGTAGATTTAACAAACGGTGAAGATTTATGGGCATATTATATGAATCAAGGTTTAGGTAAAGTATACAAAGATTTAGGATATGATTTTTCTAGTACAGAAGAAATGTGGAATATATTTTTAAATGATCCTAGAGTTCAAATAATTGCAGGTGCTTATGAACTCAGAAATTATACTAACTATGTTCTATGGAGACAAAAAAAAGTTGATAAGTTAAATTATCTTAGTAAAGAAAATTTAAAATTAATAGGTTGGTCTTCAGATGAAAATGATAGTGATTTTAGAGATACATTGAGACGGGTTTTTGCCTGTTATAATGGTGGCCCTGGTTATGGAATGTCAGTTGATTTAGATAATGCTAAGTTTGATTATCCTAATAAAGTATATAAGTCTTCTATAGAGTATAGAGGTAATGGATTAGATTTTGCAGATGGTGTTTATAAAGGTGATAATGAAACTATAGAGAAAGCAATAGCAGTTGGAAGTGATTTAGTAGGAAAGACAACTTATGTATTTGGTGGTGGTAGAACTCCTTACGATATAGCTCATAGAAGATTTGATTGTAGTTCGTTTATCCATTGGATGTTTTCGGAAGCAGGTGTAAACTTAGGTGATTATAGATACTGTGTGACAGATTCCTTAGCAAGACAAGGTAAAAAAGTTGACCCTTCTGAAATAAAAAGAGGAGATATTCTTTTCTTTAACACTTACAAATATAATGGCCATGTGGGAATATACTTAGGAAATGGTGATTTTTTACATTGTGGAACAAGTAAAGGCGTTTGGATAAATAGTTTAAATGAAAGCTATTGGAAAAAAGTATTTAATGGAAATGTAAGAAGAATAGTTGAATAACATAGGAAGGAAATGTAAGCACTATGAAAAAAGTAATAATAGCAGAAAAACCTTCATTAGGAATGACTATAGTACAAGCTATAGGAGGAAATTTTAATAAGAAAGATGGATATTTTGAAAATGATAAATATATAGTAACTTTTGGGTTTGGTCATCTATTTCAATTAAAGTCGATAGACGATTATATGGATAGAGAAAAAACCAAATGGAATATAGAAGAAATACCGTTTATTCCCAGTAGATATGAGTTTAAACTAATTGATGACTCAAGTGTTAAGAAACAATTTGAAACAATCAAAAAATTAATAAGAAGAAATGATATAAGCCATATAATTCATTGTGGGGATGCTGATAGGGAAGGTGAAGTTATCGGTCGAATAATTATAAATAGAGCCTTAGAAGGGCAAATAAAGCCTATAAAAAGATTATGGTTGCCAGAACAAACAAATGAAACTATAAGAAAAGAATTAAGCAATCTTCGTGATATAGAAGATTATGACTTATTATATGATGAAGGTCTTGTAAGAACTTGTGTTGACTGGATATATGGAATAAATCTAACTAGATTATTAACTTGCAAGACATATAAAACTCTTCCTGTTGGGAGAGTTTTAATTCCTATAGTTGAAGTAATACATAATAGAGATATGGAGATAAACAATTTTGTTCCTAAAAAATATTACCAAGGTGAAGTTAGTTTTGAAAAAGATAATAATACAATTAAATTTAGTATTGATGATTTGAAGTTTGATACTAAAGAGGAATGTGTTAAAGCAATTGATCCATTAAAGAATGAAAAAATAATAGTAAGAGATATTCAAATAAAAGAAGTTAAAAAGCAACCTAAGAAGTTATTCTCCCTTGATAAACTTCAAAATAAATTATCTAAAGAACTAAAATTAAGTGCTAACGATAGTTTAAAAATCATTCAGAGTTTATATGAAAAAGGATTTGTTACTTACCCTAGAACTAATACGGAGTATCTTGCAGAAGCAGAAAAAGATAAGGTACAAAAAATAATTGATGTAATAAATAAAGATAATATCTTAGAAATGAAAAATAAAAAATCTATATTTGATACATCAAAGGTAGAAAGCCATTCGGCTATAATACCAACTACAAAAATACCTACTGACTTAAAAGCAAAAGAACTTGAAGTGTATAATATAATTAAAAATAGATTTATTTCAAATTTCTTGATTGAAGATACAATTTTAGAAGAAACGAAGATTCTTTTTCTACTGGGAAATTTAAACCTTAGTTTAAAAGGAACTGTGATAAAATCTTTAGGTTATTTGAAATATGAAAATGATTTAAAAGAAAAATCTATTCCTAAATTTGAGATAGGAGAGGAACTAGAACCTAATATTTTCGCATCTGAAAAGGTAACTCAACCTTCTAAGCATATTACATTAGAAGAACTTAACAACTACCTTAAAAATCCATTTAAGAAGTCTGATATGAGTGAAGATGAAGAATATAATTTAATGCTTAAAGGGGTAGAGATTGGTACTGTTGCTACAAGAGCATCTATAATAGAAAAAGCTATAAAACTTGGATATATAAGAGAAGAAAAAGGAACTTTCTATATTGATAAGTTAGGTATAGATTTAATAAATATTTTAAAAAAATTGAATATAGATTTATTTAAAAATAAGACTGTTGAGTTATCTCAAACTTTAAAGCAAGTATATAAAAATGAAATTTCTAAAGATAGAGCTTTAGAGATTTTTAGTACAGATTTATCTAATATGATAAATAATGCAAAAAAGATTGAAGTTAATAAAATTGAAACTTCAAAAATAGAAAAAGAAGTTATAGGAAAGTGTCCTAGGTGTGGAAAGAATGTATATGAAAGTGAGAAATCTTTCTACTGTGAAGGATATAAAGCTGAGCCAAAATGTAATTTTGCCCTATGGAAAAATAATAAATTTTTTGAAGATAAAGGAAAGAAAATTACTAAAACAATAGCAAAATCCTTATTATCAAAAAGTAAAGTTAGTGTAAAAGGATTTAAGAAAAAAGATGGTTCAGGCTTATATGATGCAGATGTAATTATGAGTTTAAATAGTGATTATGTTAATTTCAAATTGGAATTTAATAATAAAAAATAAGGTGATTAAATGAATAAAATTAAATATAAATTAGGATTATATTTTAGTGATAGAATGTATGATGATAGAGATATATCATTTAGTATTCTATTGCCTATAGAATTTAATACAGAAAAAAAAGCAATCGCAAGTAGTGGCTGCTTTTTTGCTAAAATGGAATATTTATATGGAGAAGTTGTTATAAATATATATGAAAAAAATATTGATTTTGAAAGTAAAAAATTTAAAATCAATTCAAAAATAATCAAAACGATTAGATGGCAAAATTATTATTCCTATACTTGCTCAATAACTAAAAAAGAAAGTATAGGAAAACTTTGCAATGATCCATTTATTGATGAAGAACCATGTTCAGAAAAATTTGAAGTAATATTAAAAAATCTAACTTCAAAGAGAAGTTTTTTACTACAAAATCTTTCATATTGGGTTGAACCTGTATTTGCAAAAATTAATAGTTAATACACCTATTTGATCATCTGGAACAAATATACCAGGAACATTAGCTGTCATGAACTTAGCCATTCCAGGTGATTTTAATGGAACTATACCAGCTAGGATTTTGCAATCCATATCCTTAGTAAGTTCTCTAAA
>NZ_JANKBY010000249.1:0-5580 GCF_024621905.1 Terrisporobacter muris | reverse complement strand
CTAAATGTATTATTATATACTATTGTAAGAAATCCACCCATCATCTTGCAAATCCAAATAATATTCCTATAATAGCAGAACCTACTATAAAGAATACTGGATGAAGTTTTTTAGTTTTTTTCACATGATTAGACAGTAGATAAATTATTACTGCTAAAATTAAAGCTTTCCAATTAAATAAATCTAATACTTTTCCACTACTTTTAAATAAATCAATTTGAAGTAGTGTTATTGTCACAACAGTCATACCTGCTGCTGCAATCAGCCCTGTAGATGCTGGACGAAGTGCATAGAAAGCTGCATCTACATATTTATTTTCTCTAAAAGATTTTAAGAAATATGAAATTATTACAATAATTATAATAGAAGGTGTTATTAGCCCTATAGTTGCTATTATTGCTCCTCCTATTCCTGCAGTTGTAAACCCTACATATGTAGCCATATTTACACCTATTGGCCCTGGTGTAGATTCTGAGACTGCTATCATATCCGCAAGTTGGCCTGACGTAAACCATCCTGTTTTTTCTGACATATCATAAAGAAAAGGAAGTGTTGCCATTCCTCCACCTACTGCAAATAAACCAGTTTTAAAAAATTCAAAAAATAATTGAAGGTAAATCATTCAGACTTCACCCCCAAATTCTTAATTATTATACCTGATACTGCAGTAATCAATACAAATAATATTGGTGATAAATCTGTAAGTACAGACCCTAAGAATACTCCAATAAAAGTAATCATCGTCGCCTTATCAACTACAGAACTTTTCCATAGTTTAACCACAGCGTTAAATATAAGAACACACACACAAACTCTTACTCCAGCAAACGCATTCTTCACTATCGCCAGGTCTGAGAAATTACTTATAAAAGCTGCTATTGCTGTTATTATTATAAGAGATGGCATTACTACTCCTAAGGTTGCCATAATCCCACCTATGATTCCTTTGTTTTTCTGACCTATAAATGTTGCTGTATTTACAGCTATTACTCCTGGTGTACATTGCCCTATGGCATAGTAGTCCATAAGCTCTTCATCAGTTGCCCAATTGTTTTTTTCTACAATTTCCCTTTGTAAAATTGGTAGCATGGCATATCCACCGCCAAATGTAAGCACTCCCACTCTTGCAAACGCAATAAATAAATCCATTAATCCCTTCATATATTGCCTCCTCTTTATCTATTTAATAAACTGCTTTCTTTTAGATGAAGATAATATATTCATTTCTTCTCTATATTTTGCCACAGTCCTTCTAGCTACTGTTATACCTTCATCTTTTAATAATTTACATATTTTATCATCACTTAAAGGCTTTAATTTATTTTCTTCGTTTATAAAGCCTTTTATCATATTTTTAATTTTAGTACTTGATGTCCCTTCCTCTTCCTTACTTTGGATGGCAGTACTAAAGAAGTATTTAAATTCAAACAATCCAAAAGGTGTTAGCATATATTTGCTATTTATTCCTCTACTAATAGTTGATTCATGGTATCCAAGCTCTAGAGCTATATCTTTTAACCTCATTGGTTTAATATATTTTACTCCCTTACTAAAAAACTCATTTTGCTCTTTTACTATTACTTCTGCAATTTTTAATACAGTACTTTTTCTAGTCTCTATATTTTTCAAAAGATTAAGAGCATAGTTAAGTTTATTTTTTATAAATTCTTTAGCATTTTCATCTGATGTAGGATTGCTTAATACACTTTTATAATAATTATTTATACATAAATGAAAATTAGCATTGTCATTCATATAAACAATAAATTCTCCATTGATTTTTCTAACCATAACATCAGGTTGAATATATATTGTTTTTTCATTACTACACAATCTTCCTGGCTTAGGATCAAATTCTTTAATTTTTTCAATATATTCCACACAATCTTCTATATTTATATTGTATTTTTTACTTATAGATTTTATTTTATTTTGTCCTATTAAATTTAAATCTTCTATTATAATAGATTTTAGAATATCATCATTTATATTTTTATTTTCCATTTGAATCAATAGGCATTCACTAAGATTTCTAGCCCCTATTCCACTAGGTTCTAATTGTTGAATATACTTTAAACACTTTTCAAAATAATCTTTATCTATTTTTAGTTCTTTAATTATGAATTTTTCCTCAATTCCTAAATATCCATCCTTATCTAAGCAATCAACAATATACTCACAAACTTCCTTTTCTTTCTTATTTAATTTTAAAAATGATAACTGATCTTTAGCATAATCATATAAATTACTTTCATATTTGGCTAAGTTTTCCAAAGTAAAATCATTATCTAAATCATAACTTTTTATATTGTAACTCTTGTTATCAATATTTTTAGCAAACTCTTCCCAATCTACATCACCCTTGCTTTCCATGTCCAATACAGGATTTTCTTCTGCTTCTCTTTTTATTTCATCTTCTAGTTCTAAATTACTCATATTTAAAATATCTAGGGATTGTTTTAATTGAGTTGTCATAACGAGTTTTTGCGATTGAATTATATCTAGCCTATTATTTAAGTTCATACTATCTTATCCCCTTTTCAATATTCACAATAATTATTAAAAATTATTATTTTTAAATTTAAATATCTAAATCCATTATAGTTAATATATTTCAACACTTCAATAAATCTTCTTACTTAACTTGACAATTTCCATGTATAATAAATATTGAAGCCTATAAACTTATTACAATAAATAATTTCAAGGAGGTAATATGAAAACTCTATGGCAATACACATTAAAGTATAAATATCAATTTTTATGCAGAATAATAACCATCTCTTTAGTCGCTCTAGCAAGTATTTGCTTTGATTTTCTAATGGGATTTATAGTAGATATATTCGCAAGTGGAGATAGTAGTAAATTTACAACTATAACAGTAGCCAGTATAACTCTAATAGTAATTATGTTTTTAACAGAATATATAGACGGTCTTGTTATGTCATCTTATATAAAGAATACTGTTAATTACTTAAGAACAGATATTTTTTCTAAAGTAATCAACAAGGATATAAAAGATTTTTCTCTAGACAATAGTGGAAAATATATTTCAATTTTATATAACGATATAAAAATTATCGAGGATAGTTTTTTTAATAATCTTTTCCAAGTTATATCATGTATCATATCCTTTACAATTTCTTTAGTTGTTTTATTTTCAATTAGTCCAAGTATAGTTATTTTTATTTCTATTTTTGGAGTTTTAGGATTTATAATACCAAACGCCTTATCAAAAAAATTAGTTGTACAAAAAAATGAGTACTCTGAAAATTTACAACAAGTTACTTCTATTACAAAAGATTTGTTCTCTGGTTTTGAAGTAATTAAAGGATTTAATATAAGTAAAAAAATAAATGAAATTTTTAGTAATGCGTCTAATAATGTAGAAACTTCTAAGAAAAAATACTCTGTCTTAGAAGCAATCATAAGAGGATTTTCATTATCTTTCAGTGTTACAATTTATCTAGGAGTTCTTCTTCTTGGAGGATATCTAATGTACAAACAAAGTATCACTGTTGGTACTGCCATAATTATTATTCAACTAAGTACTCATATTGTTGGTCCTGTAAAACTAAGTATTTCTTTAATAAATCAAATTAGGTCTGTATCTCTTATAGCAGATAAAATAGAAACTATTTTAGAAGATACTAAAGATAGCTTTGAAAATACTAATTTAAATAATTTTGTAGATTCAATAGAAATTAAAAACCTTGATTTCTCTTATAATGAAGAAAGAAAGGCACTGGATAACATTAATTTAAGTATAGATAAAAATAAAAAATATGCCATTGTTGGTGAAAGTGGTTCTGGAAAAAGTACATTAATAAAACTTCTTATGAGATATTATAATGATTATGAAGGAAGCATCCTTCTAGATAATAATGATTTGAAAAATATTTATAGCTCTGACTTATATAAAAACATGTCTATGATTCAGCAAAATGTATTTATGTTTGATGATAGTATAAAAGAAAATATAAGACTTTATTCAAATCATACTGATGATGATATTATAAATGCTTGTGAACGCTCTGGCTTAACTAAATTAATTGATAAATTACCTGAAGGAATTAATTCCTTAGTCGGTGAAAATGGTAATAAACTATCTGGTGGCGAGAAGCAAAGAATTGCCATTGCAAGAGCTTTAATAAATAATACACAAATACTTATTTTAGATGAATCCACTTCTGCTTTAGATAATGAAACTGCTTATAATTTAGAACATTCACTGTTAAACTTAGATGATTTAACTTTAATAACAGTTACACATAAATTAATAAAAGGCATTTTAATTAATTATGATGAAATAATTGTAATGAAAAATGGTAAAATTATTGAAAAAGGTTCATTTAATGATTTATTAAATCAAAAAGGCTATTTCTATAGTTTATATACTATTCAAAATGATAGCTTAGTTGTGTAATAAATTTACTTACCTATAGATATATCCTTTATTATATTCAAATAGTACAAAAAAAGGTTGAATCATTGATTCAACCTTTTTATATTAAATAATAAATTAACTTATAAATTATTCTGCTACAACCTTAGCTTCTTTTCCTAAGTTTTTCATTGCACCAGCTATCATACTAGCTCCAGTGTAAACTAAAACTGCCATTACAACCCATTTTAATGTTTCTATTGGTAATGACTTAACTATAAATGCTGCTACAAATACTCCTACTGCTCCACATAAACTCAATACTAATGAAGCTTTTCTTGGATATGCTCCTTCTTTTATAAACTTAACAGAAGATACTGGTTGTAACATTGCACAAGATCCCATCATTATTGGGAATGTAACTTGTGGAGATAATCCTAAGAAATAAGTTAATGCCATACATGGTGCAAATAGACCAACACCAGCTGTCATTAACGCTCCAAGAATTGCGTTACCCACAACACCTATTGCAAGCTTTGCACCAGAAAGTCCTATTGCATCTCCACCTCCTGGCATATATCCCATTTTGCTACAGAACATTAATACTGCAGTAGCTAAAAGAGCTAGTCCCATTACTAATTGGATCTTTGCTTCATCCATCTTAGATATTATACCTGCTCCTACGTATGAACCTACAGCTGCAGCAATTAACATTGAAAATAATGTTACAGGATCTACCTCTATAACTGTAGTAAATATAAATGCTTCACACATAACTGGTAAACAACATCCAACATTTAAAAATCCTGGAAGTTCTTTATCTTTTATTCCTATTTTAAAGAATTTGTTTGCTGCTACTATAATTGCAAATGAACCTATACCTAATGTATCAAAGAAGTTAGCCACCCATCCTAGAGCTCCAACTTTAACTACAGAAGTATTATCTAATTCTCCTGCTTCTTTTACTTGTCTATAATCTTTAAAGAATGTATAGTAATAAACACCCATTAAAGATAATAGAATTCCTCTTAATGCTAATAACATCTGTTAATTCCCCCTAAAATTTATCTTTTATTATATAGTATAATATTCAGCTCGACAATATTTTTTTCATCGCCAAACGTTTACATTTTTATTATAGTAATTTGTTAAAAAATATTCAATCGATTTATTAATATTTACATAAATCTATTTTT
>NZ_JANKBY010000248.1:0-5612 GCF_024621905.1 Terrisporobacter muris | reverse complement strand
AATATAAAGGTAATAAAAAGATATATTCTGCTAAAGAATCTGTAAAAATGATGCCTGATATTATTGTTATTACAGTTTTAAATAAAGAAACATCTGAAGAAATTCAATTACAACTAAAATTATTAGATTATAAAGGAATTATATTTAATATTAATGATTTTAAATCATACATAGATATAAGATTAGCATCTTTGAGATTGATAGCATCTGAGATAAATGAACAGAAGCTAGAGGGAGAAGTTGCCGAGCTAGGTGTATATAAGGGGAAATTTGCATCGGAAATCAATAGATTATTTCCAAACAAAAAATTATATCTTTTTGATACTTTTGAAGGTTTTAATAGCGAAGATGTGAGTATAGAAAACAGTCATGGATATTCAAAAGCTAAGGTAGGAGATTTCTCAGATACTAATATGGAATTAGTAAAAAATCAGTTGCCATACAAAGAGCAAGCAATATTTATTAAAGGATATTTTCCTGAGAGTGTAAAAGAAGAGCTACCAAGTTTTTGTTTTGTTAGCTTAGATACAGACTTGTATAAACCTACTTATGAAGGGTTGAAAGTATTCTACCCTAAGCTTGTAAAAGGTGGAATGATCATAATACATGACTATAACAGTACTCAGTTTCCAGGTGTGAAAGATGCAGTAAAAGAATTTTGCATAGAAAATAATGCTTTCCTAGTACCACTATGCGATATGCATGGCTCGGCAGTATTAATAAAATAGTTAATAAAAAAATTGCTATACTCATTAGAATATAGCAATTTTTTATATTATTCGTTTGTAGCTTTTGCATGACATGATCCACTTGATGGACAAGACGAGCAAGAACTACATCCGCTTGATTTTTTAGTGAACATTTTAAATAGAATAAATGCAGCGATTAAAACTATTAAACCACCTATTATATACTCTACAGAAGTACTACTACCAACTATTAAGTTACCAACTGTAGTAACAATAAATGCAACTACCCAAGCAAGGGCAAATTGATAAGATAATGATATTATCATCATTTTATTTCCGTATTCTTTTCTCATAGTAGCAAGTGCTGCTATACATGGTGTATATAGTGCAGAGAATGCTAAGAATGAAAGTGCTGTAACTCCAGTGAATACAGTAGGTAAAACTTGAGCTAAATCATTACCAAATAAAACTGACATTGTATTTACAACTATTTCTTTAGCACCAAGTCCAGTAAGTATAGAAACTGAAATTCTCCAGTCACTAAATCCTAAAGGAGCAAATAAAGGAGCAATTATTTTTCCGAAACTTGATAAGAAGCTGGTATTCATATCTTCAGTAAATCCATGTAAGTTAAATGATGATAAGAACCATATAACTACTGACATGGCAAACATTACAGTCACAACTCTTATTAAGAATCCTTTAGATTTACTCCAAGTATTTTTTAATAAAGATGATAAAGTAGGAACTCTATATTCTGGCAATTCAAGAACGAAAGGTTCTGCTTGTGTTTTGTATACTGTTTTGTTTAATACTAAAGCAACTAAGATTGCTACAACTATTCCTAGTAAATATAAACCAGTAGTAACTAAAGCTTCATGTCTAGAGAAGAAGATTTTTACGAATAGAGCATATATAGGCAATTTAGCACCACAAGTCATAAGTGGAGAAATTAATGCTGTTATCTTTCTATCTTTTTCACTTTCTAAGGTTCTAGTTGCCATTATTGCTGGAGAAGAACATCCAAGTCCCATAACCATAGGGATAAATGCTTTACCAGATAAACCAACTCTATACATTATTCTGTCCATTAAGAAAGCTGCTCTTGACATATATCCGCTATCTTCAAATAATGATATTCCGAAGAATAAAGTGAAGATTAGAGGGAAGAATGGTAAAGTACCAGCTACACCACCAAGTACACCATCAACTATAAGAGATTTAAACCATACACTTGAATTAGCTAACATACTGTCAACTGGAGCCATAACATAAGTCTCTATTGCTCCTCCAAGCCATTCTTGTAAAGGTCCACCTACCCAATCAAAAGTAAATTTAAATAATAGCAATAATATTCCTATAAAAATTGGATAAGCAAGTATAGGATTTAGTATAATATCATCTATACGATCACTTATTGATTTCTTATTAGTTGGAGGAACTATAGTAGCATTAGATATAATTTCTTCTAATTTTTTATAAGTTTGAGTTTCATCACCAAAATCTATAGAGTAATTAATCATAGATTTTGAAGCATTTTCAATTACAGACTTAATATTTTCTAAACCAGTTTTTTTCTTTGCAACTATAGGCAGTATAGTAACATTAAGATTTTCAGCTAATTTATCATAATCTAGTTTTATTCCTTTAGCCTCAGCCAAGTCAACCATATTAAGTAAAATAACTATTGGTTTATTATATTTCATAAGTTGAGTAGTAAGGTATAAGTTTCTATCAAGATTAGAAGCATCTACCACATTTATTATTACATCAACATTTCCTTTTTCTAAAAATTCTTTAGATACTTTTTCTTCATTAGAGAAAGTATCCATGGCATAAATACCTGGTAAATCTACTATTTTTATATTATCATCTAAAAAGCCTTCTTTTTTCTCGATTGTTACCCCAGGCCAGTTACCCACATATTGGTTAGAACCTGTTAATAAGTTAAATACAGTAGTTTTACCAACGTTAGGATTACCGAATAAAGCTACATTAATCAACTAAACCACCTCACTATCTTTTAAGTATATATTTTTTGCATCAGATTTTCTTAAGGCTAAGTTAAGTCCTCTAAAATTAACTATTATTGGATCTCCTAGTGGAGCAATTTTTTTTATTTCTATTTCAGTATTAGCAATACATCCTAAAGCAAGAAGTCTTTTTGCTAATCGTTCGTCACCATCTATATTATGAATTGTACCGCTTTGGCCAACTTTTAAGTCGTAAACAGTCATCATTAACACCTCCTAATGAGTTTCATTATCAATTAAATTATAACTATATTTAGTCAAAATGTCAATATAATCATAATTTTAACATTAGATTTTTAAAACTTATATAAAAAAAATTAAAATATAGAGGTTTTAAACTATATATTGTATTATAATATTAGGTTAAAAAATGGAGATGAAAATGAATGAAAACTAAAAAGATGACTTTTCTAGGTTTGATGGTGTCATATAGCTTAGTATTATATATAATTGAAACTTACATACCTAACCCACTTATAGCGATCTTTCCAGGTGCTAAATTAGGTTTATCAAATATAATAACGCTTATATCATTGATAATCTTAGGTGTAAAAGATACATGTATAGTATTAACTGTTAGAATTATATTATCTTCTATTTTTGCTGGACCTATTTCATACTTATTATTTAGTGCTGGAGGAGCATATTTAAGTTTAATCTGTATGTATTTAGCTAGTAAGATAAAGGGTTTTTCACTTATAGGAGTGAGTATTATAGGAGCCATAGGACATAATATAGGACAGTTATTAGTAGCAAGTATAATAGTACAAAGTATTAATATGGTAGGGTATTTACCATTTATGCTTATAGCATCTTTAATTACAGGGATGTTTGTAGGATTAGTATCAAAGTATTGTTATCCTAAATTGACAATATTTTCCGAGAGGTTGTTGACAAAGAATAACAATTTTTGATAGAATTAAATAAAATACATATTGATAGTGGTGGTTTTTATGGATAAAAGTGAATTAGAAGCACTGAAGAAAGAAATTGAAGAAGTAAGGGAATTAATAAATACATATATAGAGTACCCTGAAATATTCAGAGATGAGCTAGTTGAATCAAGTCAGAAAATAGATATGTTAATAAATGAATATATAAAGCAAGCAAGTGACCCACAATAATGTGGGTTTTTTTGTATGTATTTTGTGATTTTAAATGAGAATTATGAGTATACTAAAGTATAAATGTAAATAAGAAAGCAAATTTTATTTATGAGTTTATTATAATTAAAGGTGATTAAATGTTTTTTTCTAAATTAATTCGTAGCATTTTTATCATAATAATCGCATGTATTTTGTTAAAAATTATACAATTTTTTTTAAAAGGTTTATTTAAAATTACAAAGTTTGATGAGAGGTATGAGGACACCCTTTGTAGTGTGCTATGCTCTGTGTCTTACTATATAATGCTATTTTTAAGCGTCATACTAATACTTAGAGAGTTTGAAATTGTTGATGCAACTGCATTTGGTTCATTAGTTACTGGAGCAAGCATAGTTGGAATTGTGGCAGGAGTCGCATCCCAAAGTATACTAAAAGACATTTTTAATGGATTTTTTATTCTATTTGAAAAGCAAATTCAGGTAGGAGATTTTATTGTAATAAATGAAGAGTTTAGAGGTAGTGTAGAAGAAATTGGCATAAGAAGTGTTAGTCTCAGAGATTGGGATTTAAAAAGAATTACTATTCCAAATGGTAATATTAACAGTATAAGAAACTATAGTAAGGATGTGATGAGAGTTATTGTTCATGTTAGAGTTTCTTATGAGGAGGATCCGATAAAAGTTTTAGATTCATTACAAGAAGTATGTAATATAATGAATGAAAACTATAAAGAGTACCTTGTTAAGTTAAGACCATCTAGCAATCTAGGATTTAAAGTTTATGGAATAACAGATATAGAAAAAATATCAATAGGTGCAAAATACACAATTACAGGCGTAGTTACATCAGAAAAATATTTTGCTATATTGAGAGAAGCTAAATTACAAGTCTTAATAGTATTTAAGAAAAATAATATTAAGATTGGATATCCAACAAATATAAACATCTTAGCAAATGAAGATAATATAAATGAAGAATTATAGATTGTAATTACGAATAGAGAATAAAAACATATACTATACTAATAAATATATGAAATACTTATATAATATGAATATATGATTCTAAGGGGGATAAAATGGGGGACATAATTTTAAAAAATGAGGAAGTAATCATAAAACTCTTATTAGCTGTTATAGTAGGTGGTTTTACTGGTTATGAAAGAGAAAAGTCTAATCAATTTGCGGGTTTTAGAACACATATTTTAGTATCTATTGGATCATGTATTACATCTATTATAGCTCTAGAACTATTTACCCAATATGGTAGCATTACAAATATGGATCCAGCAAGGTTACCTGCGCAAGTATTATCTGGGATAGGTTTTTTGGGTGCAGGAGCTATATTAAAAAATTCCAATGGAATAAGAGGATTAACAACAGCAGCAGGTATATGGACTACTGCATGTATTGGGATTGCAATAGGATATGGTCAATATGTGCTTGGAATTTCGGCATGGATTTTAGTGATGACAACACTGTATATATTGAAAAATTTTGATAAAGTAATATCTAAACGAAGTCAAACAGTACTAAAAGCAACTATAACAAACTTAGATGTGACATCTACTGTATTTAATACTATTAAATCATCTGAAATAGCCATAAAAAACTTTCAAATAATAACTAAATCAGAAGGAATATGGGAAATTGTGCTTTTGATTGAATATGATAAGAGATTAATATTAGATGAGTTAATTATAGAACTGAAAAATATTAATCATGTTATTAATATGGAATATATAAAGTAAGTTTAATGTAGTTTGCGATTTTATTTTGGAAATA
>NZ_JANKBY010000247.1:0-5613 GCF_024621905.1 Terrisporobacter muris | reverse complement strand
ATTTATTTTTAGTAAAAAAATGTACTAATAATTTAGAAGAATCAAATGAATTTACAATAGGCTCTTTAATAGTATTATTTATACTATCAATTATATTTACTGTAGGATTGCCAGGAGCTAGTTATTTAACAGTATTCCCTGCATTATTAATAACTTTAAGTATGATTTTAAAAATTGTTCTTAATAAGTTTGAAAAAATATCGTATATAATGCTATTACCAATTGCATTAATAACGATATTATACGTACCAACAATTTATTTGTTTAACTGTGCTTTAACAATAGGAGCTCTTTGTGCAAATATATTCTTTGCTATGATAGCTTTTATATCTATTGTAATAGGATTTGTTAATATAAAAGATTTAAGATAATTAGTAAAGAAAATTAAACTATATACTGTAAAAATAAGTGTTATAAATATGCCTGTTTTTATGATGATAATAAAAAATGCAATTAGATATAATAATCTAATTGCATTTTTTTACTTATTTTTGTCAGTTTTTTATGATAAACTTCGTATTAACTAATGTAAAAGCTTTTACAGGGAGGAAATAAATTGAAGGATAAATTGATAATTAAATATATAAAAAAATGTAACCCAAAAGGTATGGAGATGTTAATAGATAATTACAATGGATTACTTACTTCAGTAGTTAGAAAACATATAAATCCTGTATTAAATTACGAGGAAGAATGTATAAGTGATGTTCTCTTTGCCATTTGGGAAAATATTGAAGGATTTAATAATAAGGAAAATTCTTTTAAAAATTGGATATGTGCAATTGCAAAGTACAAAGCAATTGATTATAAAAGAAAATATATATCTAAAATAAGTGAAGAACTGGATTCTAATATTTTATATATAGATGAAAATTTATACAAACTAGATATGGAAGAAGAAATAAATGAACTTTTAAGCTCATTAAATTATAAAGATAAAGAACTTTTCAAAAGGTACTACTTAAATGGGGACGAGTTAGAAGAAATAGCAAAGGATACTAATACAAATGTACCTGCCTTACATAGTAGACTATCTAGAGGTAGGAAGAAAATTAGAAGAAGTATTTTAAAGTAGGAGAGTGAGATTATGAAAAATAAGTTTGAAATTTTTAATAAAATAAAGATAGATACGGATAAATATGAGGAGGCTGAAACTAGCAATAATGAAGAATTAAAAATAAAAATGAAAGAAAAATTAAACTCATCAAAAAGATTAAATAAAAAGAAAGTAAAACATAATAAAATTATAAAAGGTATTGCATCAATAGCAATTATAGCTATGGGAATTGGTGTATTTACTCCTTCCTTAGCAGATAATTTGAAAAAAAGATTGCCAGAGTTTGAAACAATGTTAGATAAAATAAAAGAGTCTGTTGATGGTGGTACAGTTGAGTATGATCCTAAACTCTATCCAGAACTAGAAGAAGAAAAAGAAGAACATAAAAAAAGTAAACTTATAGCAACGCCTATAAATGTATCTAGTAAAGATGATGGATTAAAAATTACCATAGATAAAGCAATGTATGACAAGAAAAAGTTATATCTTGATATGACTCTAACAACAGATGAACCTTTCAATGAAAGTAAGTATAAAAAAACAGTGGGTGACTCTCCTTATGGTGATGGAATAAAAGAAATGTATATTGAGGATTTAATAATATATATGAATGATATTGAGGCAGATGGTTATGGTTATGGTCCTGGTATTGTTGAATTTGTTGATAAAAATACTATTAAACTTAGTTATTTAATTGAGCTAGATATTAATAATGATATTGAAGATGTAAATTTTAAAATAAGTTTTGGAACTAAAAAATATAAAGATTCTTTATTTACAAATTCTTATGATGGAAAATGGTCTTTTGATTTTAATATAAAAGCCATAGATGATAATGCAAAGAGTATAGTAGTAGATAAAAAAGATGGAGATTACACTTTGAAAAAAGTTGAGGTAACAGATACATATATTGAAGTTAAAATGGAACTTCCTTTCCAACCATCACTGGGAAATCCTCATGATAACTTTATAATAGTTTATGATGATAAGGGAAGAGCGTTGGAAATGTCTACAGGAAGCGATGGAAAAAATAAAATGTATACTCAAATAAATGAATTAATTGATATAGGAGAAATTCCTTTATATATTGATATTTTAGTTTGTACAAATTATGGAGAAGAAGCAAATCCTTTATCTAGTTTTAGGGTAGACCTGAAATAAATTTATTGATTTTAAGGAAGTTAAAAATAAGCTTAAAGAATTAATTCACAAGATTGTAAATAATATCTAAAGAAATTGTAATATTAAGAGGGGTAGAAAACTGTATGTATTTATCCTACGTACAGTTTTTTAATGTATAATTAAATTATAGAAATAAGTTAAATATTAAAAATAATAAAAAATAAAAGACTAAATGATAGTAGGCATGGAGTATATAGTAACTGATGAAAAATTAGAAGATATTTTCTTGGGATTAAATTAAGGGGATGGGTATATGTTTTTTAATAAACAAGTAATTTATAATGGGTCATCAAAGAAGAAATACAATGAAATAATTAATATACTAGAGTTGAATAATATAAAGTATACTGAGAAAATAAGAAATATAAATAAAGATATTGGACCTATGATGAATAAAATGATGGTTGGAACTTTAGGTGAAAAAGAAGATTTTTCTTATGAGTATACTATTTGGGTAAGCGATGAGAAATATGAACTTGCTTCTAATTTAATAAAAAATATTGAAATTTGATTTATGTCTAATTTTATAATTAGCATAAAAATTAGAATTTAGATAACATATTACTAAAAATATAGTAAAGAGGAGAGTATAAATTATGAAATGTCCATATTGCAATAATGAGATGGTGTTGGGAATTATACGTGGGGGAAGAGACTCAGTAAAATGGATTCCTAAGGAAAAAGATAAAGGAGCAATTTTATCAACCTTTGTAAAAGGAGTTACAATTTTAGAGTGGATGAACTCAAAAGTAGAAGGATACTATTGTAAAGAATGCAATAAAATTACCATAGATGTGCCAAAACAATTATAGTTTTATAGAAAGTATGAAGAAGTGAAAGATTTACTGAGCAAGTTTAATATTGATTTGCCAAAGAAAGGCACTTCTACAGATGGTGGAAAAGAATTATACACTATCTCATTTGATTTAGATAAATCAGGCGATGTTTAATTGAAGATTAATTATGATATAGTGATATAAAAGTCTAGTAAGATTATAAGAGGTGAAAAATGAAACTTATAAGAATATGCTCCAAAGATGATCGTTACTTTAAAGAGGCTATGGAAATATATAAAAGTAGCTTTCCAATATTTGAACAAAGAACGTTAAAATCACAGATAGATGTATTAGAAAATAAAGAATATTATTGTAGTGTTATTTATGAAAATGATTAACTAATAGGAATACTTTTTTATTGGGAATATGATAAATATAGGTATATAGAACATTTAGCTATACCTAAAAAATTAAGAGGAAAAAACTATGGCTCTAAAATATTAGAAAAGTTCTGCCAAAGTAATAAAAACACTATACTAGAAATTGATATTCCCATAGATGATATATCAATTAAAAGATTAAATTTTTATTCCAAATTAGGTTTTAAAATACAAAACTTTGAACATATACATCCTCAATATAGAAAGGAATATGAGGGTCATAGTTTGAGAGTGATGAGTTATAATAAAGATTTATCAGAGGACGAGTATTATATATTTAATGAATTTTTAAATAAAACAGTTATGAAGTTTTCAGAGTGCAACGTTTAAGGATAGGCAAAATGTCTATCTTTTTTTATTGTAAGGAAATTATATGTTATCTGTCCTGTGTATGGCGTATAATTTCCAACTTTGTTACTTGAGCAATGAGCGAAGCGAATTTTTTACATATTAGTTTGCTTTTTATAAAAATTTCCAAAGTCTTATATAAGTAACTATATTTTAGATGAATTTAGTAAAGAATATAATATGAATCTAAAATTAGGAGGTAAAGACAATGGGAAATAATATGGTAATGGAATATTCTATGTTTTGTTACTAATGTGAACAAACAGCAGGGGGAAAGGGCTGTACAAAACTAGATGTATGTGGAAAAACACCAGAAGTAGCAAATCTTCAAGACTTACTTATTTATCAAATAAAAGGGATAAGCTGCTATGCAAAAGAGATAGTTGAAAAAGGAGAAAATGTAGATAAAGATATAGTAAAATTTATTAAAAATTCTTTATTTACAACTTTGACAAATGTAAATTTTGATGCTGATATTCATGTACAAATGTTAAAAGAGTCTCAAAAAATAAAAGAGGCGTTAAGAAAAAAGTGGGTAAAATTAAAAATGATACAGAACATGCTACATATAATTTAAGTGAAACAAAAGCAGAAATGCTTCAAGATGCAAAAAAAGCAGGAATAATGTATGATGGTGAACTGGACCCAGATATTCGTTCACTACGCCAAACTATAGTATATGGATTAAAAGGAATTGCAGCTTATGGTCATCAAGCAAGAGAGCGGGGTTACTTCGATGATGAAGTTGATAATTTTTATGTTAGGGCGTTGGAAGCAACAACAGATGATAATTTAAGCCTTGAAGATTTAATAAGATGGACTATGAGAACTGGTGGAATGATTCCTTGTCATGGTTATCCACAACTTAAAAAGTATGATCATTTAGTAGGAAATTTTGGTGGTGCATGGCAAGATCAGCAAAAAGAATTTGATAACATACCAGGTTGTGTACTTATGACTACAAACTGCTTGATGAAACCTAGAGAATCATACAAAGATAGAATATTTACTACAAGTGTAGTTGGTTGGGATGGTGTTAAGTATATTGGGGTAGGAGCAGATGGTAAAAAAGACTTTACTCCAATAATAGAAAAGGCACTTGAACTTGGAGGATACGAAGAAGATCAAGAACCACATGAAATACTAGTTGGGTTTGGCCATCACGCCACACTTTCTTATGCAGAAGATATTGTTAATGCAGTTAAAGACGGAAAAATAAGACACTTTTTCTTAATAGGTGGATGTGATGGAGCGAGACCTGGTAGAAATTATTACACTGAATTTACTAAAAAAGTTCCAGATGATTGTGTGATTTTAACGCTAGCTTGTGGTAAATATAGATTTAATAAATTAGATTTTGGGGAAGTAGCAGGCCTTCCAAGACTTCTTGATGTTGGTCAATGTAACGATGCTTATTCAGCAGTTAAAATTGCAACATCCCTGGCAGATGCTTTTGATACTGATGTAAATGGATTACCACTATCATTAATCATATCTTGGTATGAACAAAAGGTAGTGGCAGATTTATTGGCATTACTATCACTTGGAATAAAGGGCATATATTTAGGCCCTACACTTTCAGCCTTCTTAAGTCCAAATGTACTTCAATATTTAGTAGATACATTTGATTTAAGATCAATAAGCACACCAGATGATGATTTAAAAACTTGCTTACAACAAGGAATATAAACAATAATTTTTATACTGTGATGTTTGAGTATAATGTAATTGTTAGAGTAACTAATAAAGTATTGCAGTAATTTTAAGTTATTTAAAGACCGTGTTAGAATAATACGGTCCTATTTTAATT
>NZ_JANKBY010000246.1:0-5650 GCF_024621905.1 Terrisporobacter muris | reverse complement strand
CAAAAGATTTTGTTAACATATATAAAGAATATTTAAAGGAAATTAATAATTATAAAAAAACAATTAAAGCAGTTGAAAATATGAAAAGAAAAGCAGAAAAGAAGCAAGTTGTAGCAACTGAAGAAGAAATGCTTTTGGTTGAAAAAGAAGAATTAAATGAAGAAGATGAGTTTACATGTAATAAAGATAAGATTTATTATTTTTCAAATGGAGATAAATATATAGGTAAAATAGAGAAAAATGAATTACATGGTAGGGGCTATTATATAATGTATAATGATAGTAAAGTTATCATGGAGTATATGGGTGAATTTAAAAATAATTTACGAGAAGGTATTGGAGAATGTAAGCTTGAAAATGGAAATATTTATTTAGGTAATTTTAAGGAGGACTTAATGGACGGAATAGGTCAAATGAGCTATTCTAATGGAGATGAGTATATAGGTGAATGGAAAGAAGGTAAAAAGCATGGATTAGGTATATTTACCTGGAACGATAACGTAAGGTATAACGGAGAGTTTAAAGAAGGAAAGATGGATGGAGAAGGTCAATGTTTTGATCAGAGTGGAAACCTTATTTATGAAGGTCAGTGGAAAAATAATTTAATACATGGATTTGGAACTTATATTTGGAGAGAAGGAAAAAAATATGAGGGAGAGTTCATGCATGGTAAAAAGCATGGAAATGGTACTTTTTACTTAAATGGAGAATTAATATATGAAGGAACATGGAAATTTGATAAACCTTCTGTTTTTGGAAGGAGTTTAGACGAATTATTTTGTGTTAAATTATAGCTTTATCTGAAGATAAAGCTTTTTTTGACCAAAGTAAATTTCTAAATATTTATAAATTCATTTTATGTCTTTGCTTTGATTTGAAAGGGTGATATTTTGAAAAAATTAATATCTATATTTTTAGTATTATCTATAGTGTTTTTTTATAATACAGGCTATTTTGTAGATATTGTAAATATAATACAAGAAAATTTTTCGAAAAATGATTCAATAGTAAGTATTGAAAATGAGTATAATAAAGAAATGGATATAAAAACAATTGATAACTTTAAAAAAATAAAGATAGGTGATTCAAAAGCATCTGTGATTAAAAGGATAAATAAACAAAATAGAATAGATAAAAGTGAATATAATTTTAACTGGTATGTATACAATGCTTATAAAGAAAAGTTTGTTATGGTAGGAATAAAAAATAATAAAGTGGTAGCTTTATTTACCAATAATATTGATTCTTGTGAAAGTGAAGGAATATGTATTAATAAAGATTTGAAGTACATAAAAGATAACTATAAAATACTAAAGTATAAAAATAAGGGAAATATAAAATATGAAATATCTTCTAATGATGAATATGACATCATATATAAGAATAAAAAGTACATTACAGTGTTTTATGACAAGTTTGATAAAAATAAAATTTGGGCTTATCAAATAATTGAAAAAAATTGTGAAGATGAAGTTAAAAGTATATATGCACCAAAAGATAAAGACATAGAAAAAAGTTTTATGTACCAAATAATAGATTTAACAAATAGCACAAGGTACAAATATAAGTTAAAAGAGTTAGATTATAATGAAAAAGCAACCATATGTGCTAGAAAACATAGTGAAGATATGAAAGACAATGATTTTTTTGATCATAAAAATTTAAACAATCAAACACCTTTTGATAGAATGGAAAATGAAGGAATTGATTATTTAAGTGCAGGAGAAAATATTGCAGCTGGTCAGACAAATTCTATATTTGTTCATAATGGATGGATGAACTCACAAGGACATAGAAAAAATATTTTAGGGAATTATAAATATATCGGTGTGGGAGTTGTATTTGGAGGAAAATATAAAACTTACTACACGGAAAACTTTTTTGGTTAACACAAGAAAGGAAGTAAGATTATAATGACATCTAAAGTTAAAAGCATTTTATTATTTATGATAACCTTGTTTATTATAATTTCTAATAGCCAAGAGATATCTTCATTAGTTGGAAATACCGACATATTTTTTAAAAATGGTTCACGAGAAGAAAAAATAATAGCACTAACCTTTGATGATGGACCCCATCCAAAAGAAACACACCAAATATTAGATGTGTTGGATAAATATAATATTAAAGGTACTTTCTTTGTAGTAGGAAAGCATGCTAATTGGTATAGTAAACCATTAATAAGAGCATCTAAAGAAGGACATGAAATAGGAAACCATACTTTTTCTCATCCTGATATTAGTAACTTAAGTAGTGATGACATAAAAAGAGAAATAAAAGAATGTGAAGATACCTTAGTAAAATTAACAGGAAAAAGACCAACCTTATTTAGACCTCCATACGGAAGTTATAGTGAAGAGAAGTTGGGAGAAATTGCAAAAGAAAGTGGATATAAAATAATACTTTGGACTACAATAGATGCTAAAGATTGGAAGAATCCACCTCCATCACAAATTTCTGATACCATAATAAACAAAGCTAAAAATGGAGATATAATTTTGCTTCATGATTATGGAACAGAAAATACTGTTAAAGCATTGGATACAATAATACCTGAAATGATAAAAAAAGGATATAAATTTGTTACAGTATCAGAATTAATTAATAAATAAAATTTAATGAGATAGTATCACAATAACTAAAAGGATTTGGTTAAATGTATAATAAAGTGTATGAAAAAAAAGAGTTTATCATTTTCCAAGTAAAAAATGGCTATATTGCTTATAACACTAAAAAAGTATTTAAAGATGGTCATACTCATCTTAGGTGCTTTGAAAGTGCTAAAACTGCCATTGACTTAGTTATAAGAAGAAAAGTGCCAAGAACTACCGATTCATACTACCTTACAAGTCTTATTAGATTAAGCGAAGATACTGGTTATATTTCAAAAATTAATGAATTAATAAAATATAGAAAAGAAAAATCTAATGTATCAAATTATCATAAAAATACAGTAAAAATATTAAAAAGGAGCATTTAGCTCCTTTTTGACTTTAAATACAAATAAAATTATTTATATTGCACAGTAGAACAAATTTTTTTAAACTGACTAAGGATAAGATAAAAAATAATCCTTAGTGAGAGGTGAAATATATGAGTAAGGAAAAGCATAAATGTTGCTGAAAAGAGAAAAAATGCAATGGATGTTGCAAATCTGTTTTTAAATGTGAATGTGGACATTGTTTTGAATTTATATGTGATTGTAAGCATAATTGTTGTTACGAAAGAGAGCGTTGTTGCTTAGACAATAGAAAAAATTAAGGTTAAAGTTTGTTGTGTAGAAAAAACTTGTCACAAGAAAAAAACTTGCAATCACAATTGTTCTAAAAAAATAAATGTTGTAAATGCAGATAATGGTAAAGAATTACTTTCATGAGAGTTTTTCTTATATCATACTAGGAATTAAAAAAAATATGAAACATATATTTAATTATAATAATTCTTTTAGGTTATAACATAAAGAGGGTAGGTGAGAGTTGATATATTTATGAAAAAATTAAATCCATCTTTTATTCCGAAGTTTCAAAATGAATTAGAAAAATTGCCTATTTTTGCTCCATCTTTTTTTAAAAAAGAAGATAAAATGAATCATCACTATAGCATAGATGCCTGTGAATTTTATCAACAAATGTTACCAGAAGGTTTTAATGAAACAAAGGTTTGGGGATTTGCAGGATTTTGTAAAGATGAAAAGAATAAAAAGATTAAATATGTAAAACATTCGCCAGGACCTACATTTGAAGTGGATAGAAATATTGATACAAATATACAATGGAATAATAAAATATTAGGAGAATATATGTTTAAAATTGACAAGACTCTTGTTTGGGCCAATCCTAATAATATAGTATATAATAACAATTTAGATAATGATTCTAAAGAAGGACAGTGGCCTCCTACTTTAATAATGCATGTTCATGGAATATCTACACCTCCAATTTATGATGGAAATCCAAGAGCGTGGTATACAGCTACAGGGATTAAGGGTCCAGTTTATTCTACTAACTATTATAAATATACAAATGAGCAAAGAGGTGCTATGCTTTGGTACTATGACCAAAGTCCAGGGGTGTCCAGATATTCTGTTTATTCAGGGTTGTGTGGATTATATTTTATAAAAGATGAAAAATATAATTTGCCTAAGGATGAGTATCATATACCTTTAATAATACAAGATAAATCATTTTACGAAGATGGATCTCTTTTTTATGATAATGAAAATGTTGATTCAAATCATCCATATTGGAAAGAAAAATTTTTTGGAGATACTATTTTAGTTAATGGGAAAGTATGGCCAAGTTTAAATGTTAAAAATCAATTATATAGATTTAATATACTTAATGGATCAAATAGTAGACCATACAAGATTGCTTTATCTGATAATAGTAAAATGATACAAATAGGTAGCGATGGTGGATATATTGATAAACCACAAGAACTATCATATTTTTCATTATACCCAGGAGAGAGAATTGATTTACTTATAGATTTTTCTAGATACAATGAAAATAATAAGATTATAATGAAAAATTTATTTTCTTCAGATGAATGCAAAGATATTATGGAATTTAATGTTATAAGTATTAGCAAAAAAATTGAATATAATTTACCTAAAATACTTACAAAATATCCTCCTATGAAAATTAATACTAAAAAAAAATCAACAATACTTTTGAAAAGAGAAAAAGGTGATTATAGAGATGGGTATTTTATAAATAATGAAACATATCTAAATCCACCTAATATAATCACAAAGGTAGGGTCCACATTCATATGGGAATTTATTAATCTATGTGATGATGATATATGTATACACATACATTTGACTAACTTTCAAATATTAGAAAGACAAAAAATTAATAAATTAAAATGTAAAAAAATGTATGATGAAAATAAAGAATTAAGTTGTAGAGATGAGATATATGAAGGAGCTGTGATATTGCCAGAATTGTATGAGGAGGGATTTAAAGACACATTATATTGTCCTCCGTCATTTATCACGAGGATAATTATCAGATATGCTCCAACTTATATTATGGAAGAAGTTAATGTTGGTGAAAATTATTTTTCATTTAATACAAGTAATGGTCCAGAATACATTATAAATTCTCAGATTTTAGAGCAAAAGGATAACTATTTAGTTAGACCGCAAATTATATTTTCAGAAGAATAAAATATAAACAGGGATTAAAGAGGAGGTTATATGTATTTATATTTAAATAATGGTTTAAATGACAAAAATACTTTAATAGCTCATATCAAGTTAAATAATACCTGCAGCGGAGGATGCACAAATTGTGGAAAATATTTAAAATCTTTATGTTTATGTACCCCTTGTAATAATATAGAAAAAGAATTGATTTGTAGTAGATGGATAGGAATAATAGACTCCTTATTTAGCTCAGGTATAAAAAATATATATTTTACAGGTGGAGACCCTTTTTTTTACGAAGACTTAGATAAAATAGTAAACTTTTCTGTGAAAAAGGGAATAGAGGTGAATATAGTAACTACAGGTCTTATGGATATACCAAAGTGTCTATCATATGATGAAAATATTATACTTACAGCATTTGAGTATAGAAATTATAAGTATATATTAAAAAAATTTGAAAAGTTTAAAAATGTATATGTTTGTTATATTGATGAT
>NZ_JANKBY010000245.1:0-5689 GCF_024621905.1 Terrisporobacter muris | reverse complement strand
AATTATGAAAGATTGACTATAAGATAAATAAAAAATTCGCTTTACTCATGTGGGCTATGCAGTGGCCTAAGGTGATAACAAAATGTTTTGTTAACAGTTTGTTCAAGAGAAAGCGGATTTTTTATTATAAAGAATTACTATTTATTTTTGTAGTTTTTTATGTATGATTATTAATAACAAGTTTTACAGGCTATGTATCCATTTTTCTTTGCAGTACTTTCGCTCATTTTTATGGCATCCTTCATTCCATGGGCAGTGGCGCTTTTATGATATTTGTTTGAAGAAGAAGATCCTCCATTAGCATATACATATTTAGTAGCTGAACCAGAAGAACTACCATTAGAAGAACTACCAGAAGAAGTTGAGCCACTTCCAGGTTTTGTAGCAGTTACTTTTTGAGATGAATATTTATTAGTTTTTACCCACCATTTCTTTCCGTTTGCGTTAATTTTAATATTTCCATTTCTATCAGTTCTATAAACATCTATATTTTTGTCATAACTTATATATCTTTTTAAAGCATTTGCAGAAGGATGGCCATATTTTTTACCATCAGTACTTATGATTATTTTTTCTGGATCAAATCTTTTTATAAAAGAAGAAGATGAAGATCCAGCAGAGCCATGATGTGGCATTTGAAGAATATCCACATTATATTTTTTTGCTGCACTTTCTGCACCCTTTTCTGCGTCACCAGTTAATAAAACTTCTAAATTTCCATAGTCAATATAAGTCATTACAGAGTCTTCATTGTCTGATGAGTAATTTTTGATACTATGTACAAATTCAAATTTAGCTCCACCACTACTTAATTTTGTTCCACTTTTAGCATCATAAATTTTACATCCTGATTCTTTTTTAGCTAAACTTAAAACTTCTTTTGCAGTTTTAGTACTATATGATGTATCTTTTGGATAATAGAATTTTTTTACCTTCATATTTTGGAAAACATATTTTAGACCACCTACATGATCTGCATCTGGATGAGTAGATATAACGTATTCTAAGTCCATGGATTTTTCTTGGCTTTTAAGATAATTTACTACCTTTTTGCCATTGCCAGCTGTTCCAGCATCTATTAATATATCATCACCACTTGGTGTTTCAATATATATGGCATCTCCAGCTCCCACATTAATAAATTCGATTGTCATATCTTGTTTTTTTGCAGGATATGAGTTTACATAAGTTCCAGCAGTCATAAGAACAGCCAGTCCTAAGGATAATAATTTTTTACTTAATTTCATTTTGATTCCCCCTCACATTTCTAGTAATATTATACATTTTCAAACGACATTTTTAAATGATTTTCAGTGAATTATTACAATAATATTGGTTAATTTATATAATTATACAAATATTTTCAACAACATGATTTCATATTTAATTCATTGACAAATGTTATTTAAAGAAGTATTCTGTTAGTATCCTAACAGAAAAGAGGTGTTTCAAATCAACAAAGAAAAAATGGTTGGCTTCGAAATTAAAACTGTACATAATCTTTTAAAACGAAACTTTGAATCTTCACCCGTTCATAAAAAACTGGAAAATTTGACAGGAATGCAAAGATGGGTAATAGGTTATTTAAGTGAGCATGAAGGAAAAGATATTTTCCAACGTGATTTAGAAGAGGAGTTTTCTGTTCGACGCTCAACTGCTACGGGGATTTTACAGTTGATGGAGAAAAATGATTTAATTACTAGGGAAGCAGTTCCTCATGATGCTAGACTAAAAAAATTAGTTCTAACACCTAAAGCCATTGAAATAGGGAAAATGATAACTGAAGGAATAATAGAGCATGAAAAAATGCTTTGTGAGGGGATTTCTCAGGAAGATTTAGATGTATTTTTTAAAGTAATGAAACAAGTTAAAACAAATTTGGAAAAATAAGCTGCTACTTTTAGCAGCTTTAATTTAAGTAATATTGTTAGGGAGCTTACAAAAATAAATAATTACTTACTTATAAGGGGGAGATATTATGCTTAAAACTTTAAGTGCTCAAGTAAAAGAGTATAAAAAAACATCCATATTAACACCAATCTTTGTTATATGTGAAGTTATAATGGAACTTTTAATTCCTTTACTTATGGCATCCATAATAGATAAAGGTGTATCAGATGGAAATATGAACCATGTATTCATAGTAGGGGGGATAATGGTTCTTATGGCCATGTTTTCATTATTATTTGGTGTGTTAAATGGAAAAACTGCAGCCAAGGCAAGTGCAGGATTTGCAAAAAACCTTAGAAAAGGAATGTTTGAAAATATACAAAGTTTTTCTTTCTCTAATATAGATAAATACTCAACATCAGGTCTTGTTACTCGTATGACTACGGATGTAACAAATGTGCAAAATGCCTATCAAATGATACTTCGTATGTGTACACGTGCGCCAATGATGCTAATTTGTGCTGTAATAATGTGTATATCTATAAGTCCAAAACTTAGCTCATTATTTTTTGTAGCTATAGTATTTTTAGGAATTTGTTTAGCAATAATCATAAGAAGTGCCCATCCTATTTTTATAAAGGTATTCCAAAAGTACGATGATTTAAATGCTAGCGTACAAGAAAATGTAAATGCAATTCGTGTTGTTAAAGCTTATGTAAGAGAAGATTATGAAGTGAAAAAATTTGAAAAAGCTGCAGACAATGTTTATAAATTATTTGTTAAGGCTGAAAGTATATTATCATGCAATATGCCAGTTATGATGTTAAGTGTTTATGCTTGTATATTAGGTTTATCATGGTTTGGTGCAAAAATGATAGTAGGTGGAGCTTTAACGACAGGTCAACTTGTAAGTTTATTTAGTTATATTATGAATATAATGATAAGTTTAATGATGTTATCTATGGTATTTGTCATGATTACCATGTCAAAAGCTTCGGCAGAGCGTATTGCAGAAGTTTTGGAAGAAAAAAGTGATCTTACTAATCCAGATACTCCTGACTTTGAAATAGAAAATGGAGACATAGATTTTAATAATGTTAGTTTTGCTTACAAAAAGGGAAGTGAGAAATACGTACTTCAAGATATTGACCTTCATATAAAATCAGGAGAAACTGTGGGAATAATTGGAGGAACGGGTTCTTCTAAGTCAAGTTTAGTTAGTTTAATATCACGTTTATATGATGTGAGTGAAGGTGAAGTTTTAGTAGGTGGAAAAGATGTTAGAACTTATGATATAGAAACTTTAAGAAATGAAGTATCAGTAGTTTTACAAAAAAATGTGTTGTTTAGTGGAACAATAAAAGAAAATCTTCGTTGGGGAGATAAAAATGCTAGTGATGAAGAAATAGTTAGGGCTTGTAAACTTGCCTGCGCAGAGGAGTTTATTGACACATTACCAGACAAGTATGACACATTTATAGAGCAAGGTGGAACAAATGTATCAGGTGGTCAAAAACAACGTTTATGTATTGCAAGAGCATTACTTAAAAAACCTAAGATATTAATTCTTGACGACTCAACAAGTGCAGTAGACACAGCAACAGATGCTAAGATTAGATCTGCATTTGCAAAGGAAATACCTAATACAACAAAAATAATAATTGCACAGCGTATATCAAGTGTGCAAGATGCTGATAAAATTCTTGTTTTAGATGATGGTAAAATAAGTGGATTTGGTACTCATAAAGAATTACTAGAAAATAATGAAATATATTCTGATGTTTATAATTCTCAAATGAAGGGAGATGATGAAGAATATGAAATCGCAAAATAGAAAAGAAATGATGATTAAAAAACCTACAGAAATTAATCAAAATCCTTTAAAAATAATTAAAAGATTAATGGGAATAATTCTAAAAAATTACACACCTCATTGTATCGTAGTTTTAATTTGTATATTTGGTTCTGCCTTTGCTAATGTTAAGGGAACTTTATTTATGCAAACTTTAATAGATGATTATATTCTTCCTATGATTAACCAATCTAACCCGGATTTTGGACCATTAGGAATAGCTTTATTTAAACTAGCTTTATTATTTATAGCAGGAGCACTAATGACTTACGCCTACAATAGGATAATGGTTAATGTATCACAAGGTACTTTAAGAAAAATACGTGTGGATTTATTTACTCATATGGAAAGCTTACCTATAAAATATTTTGATACTCACTCTCATGGAGATATAATGAGTATTTACACAAATGATACAGATACTCTTCGACAAATGATTGGTCAAAGTATACCACAATTAGTCAGCTCTGTGGCAAATATAATAAGTGTATTTATAAGTATGGTAATTTTAAATATACCTTTAACTATTCTTACAGTTATTATGGTTAGTATAATGGTTTCTGTCACAGGAAAAGTAGCAGGAAAAGCTGGTGGATATTTTGCTAAGCAACAAAAATCAATCGGTGAGTTAAATGGATATATAGAAGAAATGATGGATGGGCAAAAGGTTGTAAAAGTATTTTGTCATGAAGAAGAAAGTATAAATAAATTTAATGAGCTAAATGAAGAATTATTTGACAGTGCAAACAATGCTAATGGATTTGCTAACATACTTATGCCAATAAACGTAAATTTAGGAAATTTAAGTTATGTAATTTGTGCCATAGCAGGTTCTGTCTTAGCAATAACAGGATTTACTTCGTTTACTCTTGGAGGCCTAGCATCTTTTTTACAACTTAACAAAAGTTTTAACCAACCAATAAGTCAGGTGAGTCAGCAGTTAAACTCAGTAGTTATGGCTTTGGCTGGTGCTCAGAGGATATTTAATTTGATGGATGAAGAAAGTGAATTAGATGAAGGATATGTTACTTTAGTAAACGTAAAAGAAGATAAGAATGGTAATTTAACTGAATGTGAAGAAGTAACAGGAACTTGGGCTTGGAAGCATCCACATAGTGATGGTAGTTTAACACTGACTAAACTTCAAGGAAATGTGGTATTTAATGATGTGGACTTTGGATATAATGATGAAAAAACAATTCTTCACAATATAAAATTATACGCAGAGCCAGGACAAAAGATTGCTTTTGTTGGTGCAACAGGAGCAGGTAAAACTACAATTACAAATTTAATTAACCGTTTTTATGATATACAAGATGGTAAAATTAGATATGATAATATAAATATAAACAAAATTAAAAAGCCAGATCTTAGACGAAGTTTGGGAATAGTCTTACAAGATACACATTTGTTTACAGGAACTGTGGCAGACAATATAAGATACGGAAAATTAGATGCCACTGAGGAAGAAGTAATTTCAGCTGCAAAACTTGCCAATGCCCATGGATTTATAAAAAGATTACCTAAAGGTTATGACACAGTACTTACTGGTGATGGTGGAAACTTAAGTCAAGGTCAAAGACAGTTACTAGCCATAGCTCGTGTAGCAGTAGCTAATCCTCCAGTATTAATTCTTGATGAAGCAACAAGTAGTATAGATACAAGAACAGAACATTTAGTTCAAGATGGCATGGATAGTTTGATGCTTGGACGTACAACTTTTGTTATAGCTCATAGATTATCAACAGTTAGAAACTCAGATGCTATTATGGTTTTGGAGCTGGGAAGAATAATTGAAAGGGGTAATCATGAATCTCTTATTGCAAAAGGTGGTAAGTATTATCAGTTATATACGGGAGCATTTGAACTGGAATAGTAGAAAAATTAAATAAAAAATAATTTGAAAGTGTACAATATTGTACGCTTTTTTTAGTATGAAAAACGTTT
>NZ_JANKBY010000244.1:0-5689 GCF_024621905.1 Terrisporobacter muris | reverse complement strand
TGACTTTTTAGAATGATTGGTAAATTTTTCACATTTATTAGTTAGAAATGATATAATTATATTAGATATATTTTTATTTATTATACATTTTTTATAAGGGTGGGTTGATGTGTTATGAAGTTTGATTGTTTTTATTATCCTGTTTTAAGTAATGATGAATGTGTAGTTCGATGTAATGATGGAATTCGTAGTTTTAATTTCGGAGATAAAGTTCCTACAAAAACTTTATATTACAACTATAATTCTAGCTTTGTTATTTTTCAAAATAGTAAGTTATTTATTGTTGAGAATGAGATTCTAAAAGAAGAAGCAAATATAGATGATCTTAAGTTTCCACTAAAAATCATATTTAATCATGGAACTCAATTAACTGTGGATAAAAAATCTGATTTATCATCTATAAGACTTTTAGTTCCTGGCTTCTTCGAGAAAGAAAAAATTTTAGGTGAATTATTTTTCTTGTCAGAAGTTTATACAAGAAGAATAAGAGATGCTCAATATAGTGTAATGAATGATCTTACTAATTCAGTGATAGATGTAAAATATCTTAATGATGAGATTAGTAGAGCAACAAAAGGTCTATTAAAGCAATTAAAAGTAATACAAGAAAAGTTCATAACTTTAATAGATGAAAATCCTACATTAATTGATGACTACTTAAATTATATGCACTTTGATAATGAAGAAGATATGTTGGAAATTGGAATTAATAAGTATTTTGAAGAAGAGACTGAACAGTATAACGAATATAGAAAAAACTCTTTAATATATAATAGAAAACCTATTTATCCTAAATTTAAGCTAGAGCATTTAGTAAGTTCAATAAATAAATATAAATAAATATAATTTCATAAATAAAAAAAGCTATACCAAAACAAATTGATTGTTCTGATATAGCTTTTTAAAATTAATTCAATTTAATTACATGACCTTCATCTAAATCTTTATCATTTAATATATCATTATGATCTAGTAATTCCTGTTCTGTTTTATTAAATTTTTTAGCTATTTTTGATAAAGTATCCCCTTTTTGAACCACATAATAATCTCTAAATCCTTCTCCGTCTTTTACTCTTCCAGAAGATTCTATTTTTAATACTTGCCCTGGATATATTAAATTAGGATTTGATAATCCATTTAATTCAACTAACTTATCAACTGTAGTGTGGAATCTTTTAGCTATTCCATAAAGAGTATCTCCAGATCTAACTATATAAGTTTTTATATATTCTTTACTTGAAATTGATTTACTTGCTCCTCTTTTGACGCTTGGCACCTTAATAATTTCTCCTGGATATATTAGATTTGGATTTGATATATCATTCAATTTGACTAATTCATCTACTGTTGTATGAAACTTAATTGCTATGCTTGACAATGTATCACCACTCATTACAATATAAGTGCTATAAAATTTGCTTCCTTCTTTTTTTCTTTCTTCTCTTTTTTCTTTAGGATAAATTTTCAACACTTCACCAGGGTATATTAAGTTAGAATCTGCAAGGCCATTAATTTTTTCTAATTCTTTCACTGACACACCATATCTTTTAGCTATACTACTTAATGTATCTCCTTCTTGTACAGTATAGTAAATCACTTTTTTATCTTTTGATTCTTCTTTTCTAATACCTGGAACATCTTTTTTATCATCTAAAAATATATGCTCATAAAATATATCTAAATCTGTATTTGTATATATACCAGATACTCTACCTGTATCAGAATACTGCCATGCTGCATATTTATCTCCCCATATTGGATTTGATTGAGGTGCATCTATATCAATTTGTGCAATCCATAAAGGATAATTCTCCAACCCTATTCCCTTATATAAATTATTTTGTGCAAAGTTTGTATAAGTATAAACAGCAACATCAAGTCCACTTAATTTTTTAACTTCTTCTAAGAATTCTATGGCCTGCTTTGTTAATTCATAATTACCAAGACCTCCTGTCTGTTCTAAGTCTAATACCAATTTAATATCTGAATGAAGACCACTTATTGTATCAACAAAATATCTAGCTTGTTCCACTGGTGTTGGTGAAGATCCAGGATTAAAAAAATGATAAAACCCTATCTTTAAATTATTTCTTCTTGCACCATCATAAAATTCTTGTAAATAAGGATCTCTATAAAAAGTCCCTTCTGATGCTTGTATTATGACAGCTTCAACACCACTATTAGCCACACTTTCCCAATCAATTGTTCCTGACCAGTTACTTACATCTATTCCTCTATATTTAGACATATATTTCCTCCTGTATAATATATTTGCTCTCTAGATTATTATATTTTTCTTATATAAATATTGTGATTAGATTATTTCCTCTCTTTTCAGGGTATTATCATAATGATAAAATAAATATAATAATTTACATCTAAGGAGATAAAAATGAAAGTTGTTATAATAGGCGGAGTAGCTGCAGGAATGTCTGCTGCTGCCAAATTAAAAAGAATAAAACCTGATTATGAAGTTGTAGTATATGAAAAAACAGATATAGTATCCTTTGGGGCTTGCGGTCTTCCTTACTATGTAGGAGATTTTTTCCATGATTCTAATATGATGATTGCCAGAGAAAAGTCAAAGTTTATTGAATCTGGAATTGATTTAAAAACACTTAAAGAAGTTATTGATGTTGATACAGTAAATAAAACTCTTACTATAAAAGATTCAGTAACTGAAGAAATTTTTACAGATAATTACGACAGATTAATGATTGCCACTGGAGCAAGTAGTATTATGCCATCTTTAGATAAGTCGTATGAAAATTTAACTACGCTAAAAGATATGAATGACGGAATAAAGCTTAAAGATTTAATAAATAAAAAAGAAAATAGTAATATAGTTATTATTGGTGCTGGATTTATAGGCATAGAAACCATTGAAGCTGCTAAAAAATTAAACAAGAATATTCATTTAATTGGAAGAAGCAATAGAATTTTAAGTAAAGTATTTGATAAAGAAATTACAGATTTATTAGAAGAAGAATTAAGAAAAAATAATATTCATTTACACCTTGGTGAAACTGTCGAAAAATACATTGGAGACAGTAAAATCGAAAAAATCATTACTAATAAATGTGAAATAGATTGCGATTTAGTAGTTATAGCTATAGGTGTAAAACCTAATACTTCTTTCTTAAAAAATACAGATATAAAAATGCTACCTAATGGTGCTATAATAGTGGATGAGTGTGGTAGAACATCTGTTGAAAATATTTATTCAGCTGGAGATTGTGCAACTATAAAAAATATAGTTACTAATGAAGATATGTATGCTCCTCTAGCTACTGGCGCAAACAAATTAGGTCGAATTGTAGGTGAGAATTTAGGTGATATTAACTCTACTTTCCCTGGTTCTTTAGCTTCTAGCTGTATCAAGGTTTTAGATATGGAAGCTGCTGTTACTGGTATCACAGAGGAAAAGGCTAAGTCACTTAATCTTGATTATAAAGCTAAATTTATTACAAATTATAACCAAACACATTACTATCCAGGACGCGAAAAGTTATTCGTTAAATTAATTTACGATGCTAAAACAAAAGTTATACTTGGTGGTCAGATAGCTGGATATAAAGATGCTGTTCAAAGGGCTAATGTAATAGCTACTGCAATTACAGCGAAGATGACAACAGATCAGCTTGGTATGCTAGATTTATGCTATGCACCTCCTTTTGCTACTACATGGGATGTTTTAAATGTTATAGGAAATGTAAGTAAATAATCCAGGAGGAAAATTATGAATCAAATGACATTAAAGGAATTATATGAGGTTGGTTGCTCTTTTGAAGCTTCTGTCGGAACAGGTACAAAAAGTGAAAGAGCTAGAATCCCCAAAAACTCATCAAGAATTATTTTAAATGATGAATTAACAAATAATATTATTAACTTCAACAAAGAAGTAAAATTTTTGGTTGCTGGAGAAATATGGTGTCAAGATTATCAACTAAACGGATCTATATTAAAAAAATTTATGGACTTAAATACTAATTTTGATATGTCTGTAATTACTATGGCTAGAGGGAAAAAATATTTAGAACCTATTCTAAATATAGAAAGTGCTAAATATCCTTTAATTGTAGTTTTAGATAAAGATTTCAATATCATTGGAAACTTTCAAGAAAGACCCAATGCTGTAAAAATGGCTGAAAGTTTTGATGATATAAAACTTGATTATTATAAAGGAAAATATTTAATAGATTCTGCAAATGACATTTGGAATATAATAAAAAATATTTAATAAAAAACTCTTTAAAAAAGACTATCATCACTGATAGTCTTTTTATATATTATATTCCCTAATAACTATATATTTTTATAATTCAGTTACTTCAAATCCAGCTTCTTCTATTTCTCTTCTTATTTTAGCTATATGATCATGGTCAAATGTTTCAAGTATGAACTCTGCTGATTGTTTCCCTATAGCTCCACCAGAAGATAATCTAGTTTGATTAGCATTTAGTATGTTTGCATTATTTTCGCTTATTATTTTTATTAATTCTAAGAATCCACCTGGTTTGTCAGTCATTATTGTAGAGAATGAATATCTTCTTCCCTCTTTAGCTAAACCTGCACCTATAACTCTGTATAATATGTTAACATCTACGTTACCACCAGAAACTATACAAACAACTTTTTCCCCTGAAGCTGGTTGATATTTTTTAGATAATAAAGCTGCTGTTGAAACTGCTCCAGCACCTTCAGAAACTATTTTTTGATGTTCTAATAAGAATAACATTCCTTGCGCTATTTCTTCTTCAGTTACAGTTATTACTTCATCAACTAATTCTTTTATTATTTCAAAAGTAGCATCTCCTGGAGTCTTAACAGCTATACCATCAGCTATTGTAGCAGCATGAAAAGCAGTTGTGACTTTCCCATTTTTTACTGATTCTTGCATTGAAGGTATATTTGCAGTTTGAACACCTACAACTTTTACATTTGGGTTTAAAGCTTTTGCAGCTACTGCAACACCAGCTATTATTCCCCCACCACCAATTGGGCAAAGTATAGTGTCTACTTCATTATTTAATTGTTTAAATATTTCTAAAGAAATTGTTCCTTGTCCAGCCATTACATATTCGTTGTTGAATGGATGTATGAAAGTAGCACCAGTTTCTTTTTGTATTTCTACAGCTTTTGCATAAGCATCATCGTAAACTTCCCCGTTTAATACAACTTCTGCTCCATACCCCCTAGTTGCAGAAACCTTTGCAAGAGGCGCAGTAGCAGGCATTACTATTGTAGCTTTTATTCCTGTCATTTGTGCTCCTAATGCAACACCTTGAGCATGGTTTCCAGCACTCGAAGCTATGACACCGTTTGCTTTTTGTTCATCAGTTAAATTTGCTATTGTATTAACAGCTCCTCTTACTTTGAAAGAACCTGTCTTTTGTAAGTTTTCACACTTATAAAAAACGTTAGCCCCTGTCATCTCACTTAAAGTTTTACTCTCTAAAACAGGAGTTTCTTTAACTACACCTTTAATAGTTTCTTGAGCTTTTTTTACATCATTTAAAGTAACTTTTAACATATTAATCATTCCCTCTCTAATTGTATATATTTCAAAAATGTTTTACATAAAATCATTTTCCTACCTTGTAAAAACATTTTCCTAATCCATTGTTTGGTACGAATTTATTATACAATAATAATTTGAAAATATCAAACAACTTTAATTTGTATTGCT
>NZ_JANKBY010000243.1:0-5696 GCF_024621905.1 Terrisporobacter muris | reverse complement strand
TTTATTATTAACTTTTAATCTCTTAAACATAAAAAAGAAATCATCACAATCGATATAAATCTCTTATGATGATTTCATTATAATATTTTATTCTTAATTAAACCTTAATTTCTAAAGTCTTTTTTCTAATTCTTCTTTTTCTTTTTCAAATCCTGGCTTGCCTAATAAAGCAAACATATTTTTCTTGTATGCTTCAACACCTGGTTGGTCAAATGGATTTACTCCTAATAAATATCCACTTATCCCACAAGCTTTTTCAAAGAAGTATACTAAGTATCCAAAATTGTACTCATCTAATGTAGGTATGTTGATTAATAAGTTTGGAACTTGACCATCAGTATGAGCAAGTAAAGTTCCTTGGAATGCTTTTTCATTTACAAAATCTAAAGTTTTTCCACTTAAATAGTTAAGTCCATCTAAATCATTTTCTGCTGATTTTAATTCTATGGCTCTTCTTGGTTTTTCCACATTTAAAACTGTTTCAAATAAGATTCTCTTACCATCTTGAACGTATTGTCCCATTGAATGTAAATCAGTTGAAAAATCTACTGCTGCTGGGAATATACCTTTTTGGTCTTTTCCTTCAGATTCTCCATATAATTGTTTCCACCACTCACTTACAAAATGTAAACTTGGCTCATAGTTTACTAGTAATTCTATATCTTTGCCTTTTCTATGTAAAACATTTCTAACAGCTGCATATTGATAGCAATCATTTTCTGCTAAGTTAGCTGTAGAGTAATTTTCGCGAGCATCATTAGCACCTTGCATCATTGCATCTATATCAAGACCTGCTGTAGCTATTGGCAATAAAGCAACTGGCGTTAACACTGAGAATCTGCCTCCAACATCATCCGGTATTACAAAAGTTTCATATCCTTCTTCATCAGAAACTTGTTTCAATGCACCTTTACTTGCATCTGTAGTTGCATATATTCTTTTTGCAGCTTCTTCTTTTCCGTATTTATTTTCTAAGAATTCTTTTAATACTCTAAAAGCTATAGCTGGTTCAGTAGTAGTTCCTGATTTAGATATAACGTTTAATGATACATCTTTATCTTTTATTATATCTAATAAGTCCATTAAATAAGTTGAACTTATATTGTTCCCTGCATAATATATTTCTGGAGTCTTTCTTTCTTCTTTATTTAAATTATTTCTAAATGAATGACCTAGACATTCTATGGCAGCTCTAGCCCCTAAGTATGAACCACCTATTCCTATTACTATCAATACATCAGAATCTGATTGTATCTTTTCAGCAGCTTTTTTTATTCTTGCAAACTCTTCTTTATCATAGTTATTAGGAAGGTCTATCCAACCTAAGAAATCATTACCTAAACCTGTTTTGTTATGAAGCATTTCGTGTGCAACATCAACATAAGGTTGTAATGCATCTACCTCTTCCTTAGCAAAAAAACCTAAGGCTTTACTATAGTTAAAATTAATTTTGTTCATAATTTTACTCCCTCTTTTTATAGTATTTATATCATAAAATTATATCATAAAATAGGTTTACCTTCTTGTTAAAAAATTGTTTAATTCATATTATTTTTTTCTCGCATTAGTTAATTTTTAACCTTCTATACAAAAATATAAAAAACCTTAGAAATAATTACTATCTCTAAGGCTTTATTGGTTATCTATTTTTCATTTACACTTTGTGCTATAACTTGTTGAGCTATATTTACAGCATGATCTGAAACTCTCTCTAAATTAGTTATTATTTCTAAGTAAATAATACCATTGTCTATACTACACATATTATTATTTAATCTTCTCATGTGATTTACTCTACATGATTTTTCCATAATATCTACTTGTTCTTCCATTTTTATTACTTTACAAGCAAGGTCTACATCTGATGTTCTCATAGATTCTAATGCATAAGTATAAGTTGATAAAACTTTGTTATACATATCATTTAATTCATTTTTTGCATGATCTGAAAATACAACATCATTAGCTATACTATTTTCACCTAATTCTGCTAAGTTTTCAGCATGGTCACCTATTCTTTCTATGTCATTTACTGTGTTAAACAATGAATCTATCACTTCTCTTGATTCTTCATTTAAAGGTGCCTTAGATAATTTTAGTAAGTAGCTTAATATAGTTTTTTGTAATTCATTTATTGTTTTTTCTTTTTTTAATGTGTTAGATAAATCTTTTTGAGATTTTTCCATTATACCTCTCATTGCACAGTCTAAACTTTGTTTTGATTTCTCACCCATTCTTAATGTTTCTTTCTCAACATTTAGTAAAGCTATTGAAGGTGTTTCAATCATTCTATCATCTATAAATTTTACAACTTTTACATCATCGTCTTCTAAATGTGAGTCTGGAATTAATCTAGTTGCTAATTTTATTATCATTTTATTAAATGGTAATAATATTAATGTTGATGCTATATTGAATATTGTATGAACATTAGCAATTTGTCTTGCAACATTATTTGGATCTATATAAGTTACTCCAGCAACAACTATTTTATTTAAGAATAATAAGAATATTACTGTTCCAAGTATATTAAATATTAAGTGTATAAGTGCTGCTCTTTTTGCGCTTATGCTTGCACCTATACTTGATAATAAAGATGTTACACAAGTTCCTATATTTTGACCATATAATATTGGTAAAGCACTATTAAGTGGTATTAACCCTTGTGATGCTAAAACAACTAGCATACCCATTGATGCACTTGAGCTTTGTATTATTGCTGTTATACCAAATCCTAGTAATAATCCTAAGATTGGATATTTACCAAAAGTAAGTAATGCATTTGTAAATCCTTGGTATTCTGATAATGGTTGCACAGCTTCTTTCATGAAGTCCATGCCTGTAAATAATATACCAAATCCTATTAAAACTTCTGCAATATGTTTAGTTTTTGGCTTTCCACCGAATAAATAAAGAATTATACCTATTCCTAAAGCTACAGGAGCTAGTCCATTCATATCTATAGATACTAATTGAGCTGTTACTGTTGTCCCTATATTAGCACCCATTATAACTCCTACTGCCTGTGGCAATGTCATTATACCAGCATTAACAAAACCAACTACCATTACTGTAGTGGCACTTGATGATTGGATTACAGCTGTTACTAATGTCCCAACAAGAACTCCCATAAATATATTACTCGTCAGAAGTTCTATAATCTTTTTCAGCTTACTTCCAGCTGCCTTTTCTAGGGCTTCTCCCATAAGATTCATTCCAAATAAGAATAATCCTAATCCACCCATAATACCGATGATTATTTCCAATTGTATTCCTCCTTAGTTACATTTAATCATTGACTATTATATTCTGCTTTTAATCCTAAATAAAAAATCTTTTACTACTATGTATTTATGATTTAACGCATAAACATTATATCATAAATTTTCGTTAAATTTTTTTATCAATTCGACTATAATTGTTAAAATTATTTAACAATTGGACAATATTTTTCAATGATCTTTTCTGCACATTTTATACCATCAACTGCAGCTGTAACTATTCCTCCTGCATAACCAGCACCTTCCCCACATGGGTATAGATTTTTAGTACTTACTGATTGCAAAGTTTCTTCGTCTCTTACTATTCTTACTGGAGCAGATGACCTTGTTTCTACACCTGTTAACACAGCATCATACATTGCAAATCCATTCAATTTTCTATCAAGAGATAATAAAGCTTCCTTCATTGTGTTTGTAACAAACTCAGGTAAACAGTCCCTTAAATCAGCTCCTGTTACGCCTGGCTTATATGATGGCTCAACCTTTCCTATATCTGTAGTAATCTTGTCATTTAAAAAATCTCCTACTAATTGCATAGGTGCATTATAACTTTTACCACCTAATTCATAAGCTAGTTTTTCATATTTTCTTTGGAATTCAATCCCTGCTAAAGGATGACTATTGCCAAAGTCTTCTGGTGTAACATTAACTAAAAATGCACTATTTGCATTTACCTTGTCCCTAGCATGTTCACTCATACCATTTGTCACTACTTCAAATTCATTTGATGCAGATGCTATTACAGTACCTCCAGGACACATACAGAAGGAATATGCTGTTCTTCCGTTAGATGTATGCTCTATTAGTCTATAATCCGCTGCTCCAAGCCTTGGATGATTATAGAATTCTTTATATTGAGATTTATTTATTAATTCTTGAGGATGTTCTATTCTAGCTCCAATAGCAAATGGTTTTTGAATAATTTTTACACCTTTGCTATATAACATCTCATAAGAATCTCTCGCACTATGACCAACAGCAAATATTACATTGTCACATTCTACTCTTTCTTTATCATTAACTATTACTGCTTTTATACTGTCATTTTCTACTTCTATATCTGTAACTTGAGTATTAAATCTTACTTCCCCACCAAGTCTTTTTATTTCTTCTCTTATATTTTTTACAACATTTTTAAGTATGTCAGTTCCCACATGTGGTTTATGAGAGTACAGTATATCATCAGGTGAACCAAAGTTTACAAGCTCTTCTAAAACCTTTCTACATCTGATATCCTTTATTCTTGTTGTAAGTTTACCATCTGAAAAAGTACCTGCTCCACCTTCTCCAAATTGTACGTTTGAGTTATTTTTAAATACTCTATTGTTCCAGAAATTATTTATATCTTTTGTTCTCTCATCCACATCTAATCCTCTTTCAATTAATAGTGGATTATATCCTCTTTGTGCTAAAAGTAGGGCTGCAAATAAACCTGCTGGACCACTTCCTACAACAACTGGTCTATTGTTTATTTTATTACTTCCATGTTGAACGCCCACATAATGAGGTTGTTTTACTTCAACTATATCCTTTAGACATTTTTTTAATAACTTTTGTTCATTTTTAAGTTCAACATCTACAGTATAAACAAAATCTATTTTTCCTTTTTTCCTTGCATCTATAGACTCCTTAAAAATATGATATTTTATCAATTCATTTTCTTTTATTTTTAATTTATTTAATACTAACTTTAGTATTTTTGACTTATCCTCATCAATACTAATTTTTATATTCGATACTCTTAACATTTTTTTCTCCTTTATGGTACTTCTATATTTTATATTACCTATTATATTTACCACTAAAAAAAATACCTAGACATAAATTTTCACATATTACTCAAAAAAAATCAAAAGCCAGGAATTTACCAAAGCCTTTGATTTTTCATAAAATTATTATTTATTTTTAGCTGTTAAATACTATTAGTCTCTTTTAGTAATAAGACCTCTTATAACTTTCATATTGTTAAATACCTTTTCTAAGAAATCTTCAGCTTCATCATTGTCTAATAATGTTATTTCTAATTGATCTCCTTGTGGTATATCTTTCATTTCACAGTATTTCTTTGCTGTATCTAATAATTCATCTTTCTTTTCTGAAGATAAATCAAAGTCTTTATAGTCAATTATTATGTATTGTTTTACTTTTTGTTCTTTACCTTCATTGTATCCTATTTCTATATGATAAATTACAGCATATAAATTGCTAGGACTTTCCTCACCATTATATACAGGTACTGCTGGATTCGATTTTATAAAGTTAGTTGATACTGCAATTCCATTTCCTAAACTAAGACTCATATTTTTACCTCTTTCTCTATTATATATGTATTATTTTATCACCTTTTAGATATATTAAAACCTTTTTTTATAACTTTTTATATTTTAAATACAAAAAATACTATTAAATGTAAAA
>NZ_JANKBY010000242.1:0-5708 GCF_024621905.1 Terrisporobacter muris | reverse complement strand
GTATGTAAGTACTTATAATATTATTATAGGTACTTGTTTGTTTAATAATTAAATTTTCTTATCTAAGAGTTTTAATAAAAATAAGGTTAGGAAAAAAAATATAAGAAATTTAAATAAAGTAGTTGAAAAATATAATGAATTTCCATATAATAATTTTAGAATTGAATAAATCCAAATGAGATTTACGAGAGACGTTTTTACTTATGTAAAAAGGCCGAAGAAGCAATCTGAAAATAGCCATTAAATTTTCAAGAGAAACTTTCAGGCAAAAATATCGTAAATTAATGGAACTCTGGAAAGACTTTGCTTATTAATTGGTAAAAGTCACCGACGAAGAAAATGAGTATTAAAACTCACTAAAACTTTCAGGTAAATGAACAGAGGATATGTGGCTACTATTTATAGTATCTACATATCCTCTTTTTTAATGTAAAGGAAGTTATAATTTCTAACTAGTTAATAGAGCGAGGTTGTTGTATTGAGTGGGAAGGTCAGGGTTGAGTTATTGACATAAAGTGATTTGTATATACAATGTCTCAAGCAAAGGTAATTTAATGTGAAAATATAATATTGGGGGGAAGATTAATATGATGGATGTAATGGAACTAAAAAGAACTAAGCTATATTCTACACATGAAAAATTGAATGCAAAAATGTTTGAATTTGCAGGGTGGGAAATGCCACTAGAGTATATAGGGGCGACCAAAGAGCATGATTATGTAAGAAGAAGTGCAGGGTTATTTGATGTTTCACATATGGGAGAGATAGAAGTTAAAGGAAAAGATGCTTTTAACTTTATACAATATTTAATCACAAATGATATTACAAATCTGAAAAAAGAAGAAATCATATACTCACCGATGTGTTATGAAAATGGAATGACAGTAGATGATTTACTAGTTTATATGATTAAGGAAGAAAATTATTTACTAGTAATCAATGCTGGAAATATAGATAAAGATTTTGAATGGATAAAAGAAAAAGGTGAAAAATTTGATGTAGAGATAAATAATATATCAAATTATATTGGTCAATTGGCAATACAAGGACCTAAAGCAGAAGCAATCTTATCAAAGTTAGTAGATGTAAATTTAAGTAATATAGAGTTTTATAAATTTAAAAATAATGTGGCTGTTTGTGGAGAAAAATGCATAGTTTCAAGAACGGGTTATACTGGAGAAGATGGATTTGAAATATATTGCAATAACAATGTTGTAGAAAAAATATGGAATGATATTTTGGAAACAGGAAAAGACAATATAACACCAGCAGGTCTTGGCGCTAGAGATACTTTAAGAGCAGAGGTGAATTTACCTCTATATGGACATGAAATAAGTGAAGAAATATCTCCAATTGAAGGGGGTCTTGGAATATTTGTAAAACTAAATAAAGAAAATTTCCTAGGAAAAGATGCTTTAACTAGTTTAAAATCACAAGAAACACAAAGAAAGCTAGTAGCTTTTGAAATGCAAGGTAAAGGAATGATAAGAGGCGGCTATGAAATAGAAGTAGATGATAAAGTTATAGGATTCGTTACTACAGGTCTTAAATCACCTACTTTAGATAAATTTATAGGTATGGCGATTATAGATTCTAACTATGCAAAAGTTGGAACTGAAATAGGAGTAAAGGTTAGAAAAAAACTTGTAAGTGCAGTAATAGTAAAAAGACCTTTCTATAAAAAACAATATAAAAAATCAGAATTAGTAAAAGAAGAATATAAACAATACCCATATATACCAGCAACACATGAAGACGAAGAAAAAATGCTTAAAGTATGTAAAGTAAATTCAATAGATGATTTATTCTCAGACATTCCAGATAATTTAAAACTTAAAAGAGATTTAGAATTAGAAGAATCAAAATCAGAATTAGAAGTTGCTACAATAGTAAAAAATATAGCATATAAAAATATAAGTACAGAAGAATTAACTTGCTTTTTAGGCGCAGGAGCGTATGATCATTATGTTCCTTCAATCATAAAACATATCACATCAAGAAGCGAATTTTATACAGCATATACACCATATCAAGCAGAAATAAGTCAAGGAACATTACAAAGTATATTTGAATTCCAATCAATGATAGCAGAAATTACAAAAATGGATATAGCAAATGCATCTATGTATGATGGCGCAACAGCAGCAGTAGAAGGGTGTTTGCTTGCAGTTTCCAAAACTAAACGTAAAAAAGTAGTAGTAGGAAAAACAGTTCATCCAGAAACAAGACAAATATTAAAAACATATTTACAATTTAATAATTGTGAAGTAGTAGAAGTTGATTATGATAGAGAGTTAGGTATGACGGATTTAAATAAATTAAAAGAAGTAGTAGACGAGGATACTGCTTGTGTACTACTTCAAAACCCAAACTTTTTTGGAGTTATAGAAGATGTAGATGAAGTTGGTCAAATAGCTCATGCTAAAAAAGCTATGTATGTATTAAGTGTAAACCCAATAACTTTAAGTGTATTGAAATCTCCAGGAGAAGTAGGAGCAGATGTGGCTGTTGGAGATGCTCAGCCTTTAGGAAATGCATTAAATTATGGAGGCCCTTATGTAGGATTCTTGGCTATAAAATCAGGTTTAATTAGAAAAATGCCGGGTAGAGTAGTTGGTCAAACAGTGGATAGAAATGGTAATAGATGTTATTGTTTGACTCTTCAAACTAGAGAACAACATGTTAGACGTGAAAAAGCAACTTCAAATATATGCTCTAATCAAGGATTATGCGCTTTAAACTCAGCGATTTATATGGCAACTATGGGCAAAAAGGGATATGAAGAAGTAGCAATGCAAAACATGCAAAAATCACACTATGCAGTTAAAAAAGTAAATGAAGGTGGAAAATTTACACCATTATTCAAAGGAAAGTTCTTTAATGAATTTGTTATAAAATCACCAGTAGAAATAGAAGAATTGAATAAAAAATTATTAGATAATAATATACTTGGAGGATATGATTTAGGTAAAGATTACCCTGAACTAAGTGGATGTACAATGCTTTGTGTGACTGAAAAAAGAAGTGTAGATGAAATAAATAAATTAATAGGAATTATGGAGGGGATGTAAAAATGAAAGAATATAATAGCTTATTAATTGAGATTTCTAAGGAAGGAAGAAAAGCTTATTCCCTTCCAAAATTAGATGTGGAAGAATTTAAATTAGATGAAATGTTAGATCACAACATGATAAAGAAAACAGATCTAGAATTACCAGAACTTAGTGAATTAGATGTTGCAAGACATTATACTTTATTATCAAATAAAAATTTTGGTGTGGATACAGGATTTTACCCTCTAGGATCTTGTACTATGAAATATAACCCTAAAATAAATGAAGATATGGCATTACTTAGTAAATTTACAAGTGTTCACCCCTATCAACCAATTGAAACAGTTCAAGGTTCTCTAGAACTGATGTACAATTTATCAAAAATGTTATGCGAAATAACAGGAATGGATGAAGTTACTTTACAGCCATCAGCAGGAGCGCATGGAGAATTTACTGGACTTATGATGATAAGAAAATATCATGAAAGTAGAGGAGATTTAAAGAGAACTAAGGTTATAGTTCCTGATTCAGCTCACGGAACAAATCCTGCCAGTGCAAATATGGCTGGATTTGATATTATCGAAGTTGAATCAACTAAAAATGGAGCTGTTGATATAGAAAAATTAAAAGAAGTATTAAATGATGAAGTTGCAGCATTGATGTTAACGAACCCAAGTACTCTAGGATTATTTGAAAGAAACATAGAGGAAATTGCAGCTCTAGTTCACGAAGCTGGCGGACTTTTATACTATGATGGTGCGAATACAAATGCAATAATGGGAATAACTAGAGCAGGGGATATGGGATTTGATGTAGTTCATTTAAATCTTCATAAAACTTTTGCTGCACCTCATGGTGGAGGTGGACCTGGAAGTGGTCCAGTTGGTGTAAAAAAAGATTTAATTCCTTATTTACCAATTCCTGTGATCGAAAAAATTAAAGGTAAATATTTGCTAAACTATGATAAAAAAGACTCTATAGGTAAAATTAAAAATTTCTATGGTAACTTTGCAGTAATGATAAGATCTTTTGCTTATATATTAACTATGGGAAGAGATGGGCTTAAAAAAGCAAGTGAAATAGCAGTTTTAAATGCAAACTATTTAAAAGAAAATTTAAAGGAAGATTACGATTTACCAATAGATGAAATCTGTAAACATGAATTTGTATTAAGAGGACCTCATGGAGAGTACAATACTATGGATATAGCAAAAAGAATGTTAGACTATGGATATCATCCACCAACAGTTTATTTTCCACTAATAATTAGAGAAGCGATGATGATAGAACCAACTGAAACTGAAAGTCTAGAAACTTTAGATAAATTTATAGATGCAATGAAATTAATATCAAAAGAAGGAAAAGAAAATCCTGAATTATTAACATCAGCTCCACACAATACTATAGTTAGTAGGGTTGATGATGCTAGAGCAGTAAAGAAACCTATCTTAACTTGGAAGAACAGATAAAATTAATATACCAAATAAAAAAATGACTAGAAAAAATTTTTCCTAGTCATTTTTTTATTTGGTGGGGAAAAGTTTACGGGAAAATAATCTAAGATGTATCTTCTGCTTAAAAGAATTAAGTCTTACTAATGAAGATATTGAAGAATATGAATTTTATACTTAACGAATAATTGTATATGTCATATAAGCCAAATATATAACTATAAATATTATACCTTGATATCTTACAAGGGAATTAGACTTTTTAATAAAGAAATATAAAAGAATAGTTATAGCGAACATAAATACAATATCAATTAAAGCAAACATACTTATATTTATAGGACTTATAGTAGCTGCTAACCCTAAAACTAAAAGTATATTAAAGATATTAGAACCAATAACATTTCCTATAGCTATTTCAGTTTCACCTTTTCTGACTGCTATTACAGATGTAACAAATTCAGGCAAAGAAGTACCAATGGCGACTATAGTTAAACCAACTAAGTTAGCACTCATTCCAAAAGAGGTAGCTATATTAGTGGCAGAATTTACGACCATATCTCCACCTAATATAATTCCTATAATTCCAATTATGCTAAGTAATATAGTCTTACCCATTGCCATTTCTTCTCCCACTTCTAATTCAGCTGTTGTAGCAGTTTCGGCTACAGATTCACTACTAGTACTCTTTGCATTCATAACTGTAGAGTATAGAAAATAAGCAAATAAAACTAAAAGAATTATTCCTTCTATACGACTTACATTCATGTTAATACCGAAAAGTAATAATAGTAGACTGATTAAAATCAAGAAAGGAGTATCTTTTCTAATTGTATTTTTCTCAACAGGTAATTTTGCCAATATGGCAGAAACACCAAGTACAACTAAAATATTAAAAAAATTAGAACCAACTACATTAGCCACACTCATATCATTTTGACCAGCCAGTGAAGATGTAATACTAACAGCAGCCTCAGGAGCAGAGGTACCCATTGCAACTATAGTAAGGCCTATTACCATAGGTGGCACGTTAAATTTTCTAGCAATAGATGAAGTTCCGTCTACAAATAAGTCAGCACCCTTTATAAGAAAAAAGAAGCCTATAATTAGAATTATAAATGACATATTAATTCCTCCTGTTAATCTATAATAAATAAAATTTAGAATATCATAATAATATGTAAATATTATTTTTATTTTGCAA
>NZ_JANKBY010000241.1:0-5711 GCF_024621905.1 Terrisporobacter muris | reverse complement strand
AAAGGATGTGTATAAATGACTGATAAAAAAAGACCTAGTACAAAGAAAATGAAGGATTATGAAAATGAAAAATTAGAAATAGCCAATGAATTAGGTACAATTCATGTTGATGATGTGCAAGTTAATGTTAAAATAGCATCTCAAAATGAGGCTAAATTTAGTAAAAAAACTAGAACAAAACAACATAACTTAAACAATCAAATGAAAACAACACCTCATGAAAAAGTATAATTTACAGGTAAAATAAAGTATAAAGATCTTACAAAATAAAAACAAATATACCATTGGTATATTTGTTTTTATTTTGATTTATTCTTAATTACTTTCCAGTAGTTTTCGAAAGCACTTTCATTTTTGTTTTTGCCATGTACATAATATTTTTTATCTTTTATTGCATCCGGCAAATACTGTTGATCAACATAATGATTTTCGAAATTATGAGGGAATTTATATTCCACCCCTCTACCTAGTTTTTTAGCCCCAGCATAATGAGCATCTTTTAAATGATTCGGAATTTCTCCTGTTTCAATATTATCTAAATCATATAGTGCCATATCTATAGCATTAATTACAGAATTTGACTTTGGACACTGTGCCAAATATATGGTTGCTTGAGCTAATGGTATACGAGCTTCTGGAAAACCTAGTTGAAGGGCCGCTGAAACACAAGCCTCTGTTATGGTTATAGCTTGAGGTACAGCCAATCCTACATCCTCACTGGCAACACATAGTAATCTTCTTGTTATTGATTGAAGGTCTCCTGCTTTTATTAATCTTGCTAAATAATGAATGGCTCCATCAGCATCTGACCCTCTCAAAGATTTGTGAAAAGCTGACAATATGGAATATCCGTCATCTCCGCCCTTATCATAATTTAACATTTTTACAGAAGAACAATTTACAACATCATCTAATGTTACTTCCACACGATTATTAAATATATCTATTCCCACGTTAAAAACTAATTCTAACTTGTTTAAAGCACTTCTCATATCACCATTACAAGTATCCGCAATATACTCCAATGCCTTATTTTCTATGTTAATATCTTCATATGTATATAAACTTTTCATTTTATCTAATGCTCTATTTAAACCTTTTAATATGTCTTTTTTCACAATAGGCTTAAACTCAAATATAGTACTTCTGCTTAAAATCGCCTTATATACTACAAAATATGGATTATCTGCAGTACTAGCAATTAATGTAACTGAGCCATCTTCTATAACTTCAAGTAAAGATTGTTGCTGCTTGCGATTAAGAGCTTGAATTTCATCAAGCATTAAAAGTATGCCATTATAAGAAAATAAATCTTGTTTATTTGCATCAATCACTTCTTTTATTTCTTTAACTCCGCAATTTACAGCATTAAGCTTTACATATTTTTTGTTTGTACAATTTGCAATAATGTTTGCAAGCGTTGTTTTTCCCGTGCCCGGAGGACCATATAAAATCATATTGGGTATGGTGTTATTATCTAATAATTTATTAATAATTTTACCTTTACCAATTATATGAGATTGTCCTACCATATCTTCTAACTCTTTAGGACGTAATTTATCTGCCAAAGGTTGCACATTTTTCCCTCCTTATAAGTTTTATATACTATATAATTATAACCCTTTTAGAAATTATAAGTATTTAAAATCCTTTAAAGTCTTTATATAATTTAAAAAAGGTATCTTATTTTATAAAGATACCTTTTATTACTAATAATTACTTCTTACTTTTTTAAGTTCTGGTATTAACTTATCATTAAGAATTTTTATATGAGTTCCCTTCATTCCTAAAGATCTAGACTCAATTACTCCTGCACTCTCAAATTTTCTAAGAGCATTAACAATTACTGATCTTGTTATTCCAACTCTATCAGCAATTCTGCTAGCAACAAGTAAACCTTCATTTCCTTCTAGTTCTTTAAAAATATGCTCCACTGCTTCTAATTCTGAATAAGATAATGTTCCTATCGCCATTTGAACTACTGCAGTTTTTCTCATTTCTTCTTCCATTTCTTCACTTAACCCTCTTAGAACTTCCATACCTATTACTGTAGCACTATACTCAGATATGACTAAATCATCATCTGTAAATATATCACCATATCTTGATATTACTAGTGTACCAAGTCTTTGTCCACTTCCTAGTATAGGAACAATTGTAGTGTATTTTTCTAATCTTCCTTGTTCATACGGAAATACCTCTAATACCTTCTCACCCGTTAGGTTTTCCAGTGTTTCATTAATTTTTAAAACACTATCTGTATATGCTTTAGGGAAAATTTGTAATTTAGTTTCTTCATCTTCTATAACAGAGCTATCTTGTGCATCTGTTAAATAAAGACCTATTACTTTTCCTTTTGCATTTATCACGTATATATTAGCTTCTAATACTTCCCCTAATGTTTCTGCTAATAAATCAAATGATACACTACTCCCTCCGCTTGTTTGAAGAGTTTTATTGATTTTTCTTGTCTTTTGTAATACTTCACTTGCCATTTAATCATCTCCTTAACAAAGTTTAAGGTTTCAAGAATTTAATATTCTCTAGCTTCCTAGTTATATACTTATTTTACCTATTTCATTCTAACATAAAAATATATACTTAACAATAAATTGTTTGTATTTTTCCCAATATTCAGTCATTTCTATAGTTTTATTTAATTATTCTTCAATTATTCTTCCTTCAGCCTTACATTCCTTATTAGAACATACTTCCTTTATCTCATTTTTTGTATGCTTTTCTACCATGTAAGAGCCACACTCTTTACAAAATTCTCCTGTTGGTTTATACCAACTTATGAAATCACACTCTGGATAATTTGAACATCCATAAAATGCTTTGCCTTTTTTAGATTTTCTAAGAATAATGTCTCCCTCTTCACATTTTGGACATTTTACTCCTACTTTATTAACAAGTGGCTTTGTGTTTTTGCAGTCTGGATAGTTTTTACAAGCCATGAATTTACCAAATCTACCGTATTTAATAACCATGTTTGATCCACATAATTCACAGATTTCATCAGTCTCTTCATCCATATTAATTTTTTCTATTTTTTCTTTTGCCTCTGCAATAGCTTCTTTTAAAGGTTCATATACCTCTGAAACTACACTCTTCCACTGTATATTACCTTCTTCGATTTCATCCAATTTATTTTCCATTTGAGCCGTAAAATCAACATCAATAAACTTTTGGAAGTTTATATTTAAAATATCTGTTACTATCATACCTAGCTCCGTTGGATGTAAGCTAGTCCCTTGTTTTTCCACATAACCTCTATTTAGGATAGTTGCTATTGTTGGAGCATAAGTACTAGGCCTTCCTATGCCAAGTTCTTCTAAAGTCTTAACTAAACTAGCCTCAGTAAATCTTGCTGGTGGCTGAGTAAAGTGCTGTGCCGGTATAAATTGATTTACTTCCAACTCATCATTTTCTTTTATTGGTGGTAAGATTTTATCTTCTCTTTCTGTAAAATTATAAATTTTAGTATATCCATCAAATTTCATTATTGAACCTGTTGCTCTAAATAATGCATCGCCTATTTTACAATCTATATTTAATACATCAAATAAGGAATCTTCCATTTGACTAGCTACAAATCTTCTCCAAATCAAATTGTAAAGCTTAAATTGATCTTTACTTAATGAACTTTTTACGCTTTCTGGTGTTCTAAGCACTGAAGTTGGTCTAATAGCCTCATGAGCATCTTGAACCTTTTTCTTTTCTTTGCCTTCTTTTTTGTCAGCGTTTACTTTATAGTAGTTTTCACCTAATTCTTCTAAGATATATGATTTTGCCTTTTCCTTAGCCTCTTCAGATATTCTCTTTGAATCTGTTCTTATGTATGATATAAGACCTACTGTTCCTTCTCCTTTGATATCAACACCTTCGTATAATTCTTGAGCTATTATCATTGTCTTTTTAGTTGTAAAAGATAATTTATTAGCTGCATCTTGTTGAAGCACACTAGTTGTAAATGGCTTTGGCGCAGATTTTCTTCTTGTTTTTGATTCAATTTTTTCTACTATTAGTTTTTCATTTTTTATATTTTCTAAAACTTTATTAACTTCTTCTTCATTATCTAAATTTATTTTTTCATTATTAAGTGATACAAACTTAAATAATACTATTTCTTTATCTTTAGTTATTCCTTCAATATCTAAAGTCCAATATTCTTTAGGAACAAATTCATTAATTTCTTTTTCTTTTTCACATATTATTTTTGTTGTTACTGATTGTACTCTACCTGCACTAAGACCTTTTCTTACTTTTATCCAAAGTATAGGACTTATTTGATATCCTAAAAGTCTATCTAATACTCTTCTTGCTTGCTGAGCATCTACAAGTTTTAAATCTATGTTCCTAGGACTTTTGATAGCTTTCTTGATAGCGTCTTTTGTTATCTCATTAAATTCTATTCTACATTCATCATTTTCGTCAATACCAAGTATATATGCTAAATGCCAAGAAATAGCTTCACCTTCTCTATCAGGGTCAGTTGCCAGATATACTTTCTTAGATTTTTTAGCTTCTTTTTTTAATTCTTTTATTAAATCACCTTTACCTCTGATATTAATATATCTAGGTTCAAAATTGTTCTCTATATCAACACCTAAAGTACTTTTAGGTAAATCTCTAACATGACCAACCGAAGCCTTTACAGTATAATGGCTTTTTCCCAAGAATTTTTCTATTGTTTTAGCTTTTGCAGGCGATTCCACAATTACCAATGTTTTCGCCATTTTCACACCCCCACCCTTAATTTTTTAGTTTATGCTAAACATTTTATTATTCATTTCAACAACTAAGTCTCTTAGTAATAATTCATTTATTATAGTATTTACATTTTTTATATCAATACCAGTATTATCACAAATTTCATTAATTTGCAACATCCCTTGTCTTTTTATAACCTGAATTATTTTTAATGCTTCATTACTTAAATCCTTAATATCATATTCTATACTATTTTTATTATTATTAAAACTACTATTATCATATTCATTTAAAATATCATCAATATTTTCTATTAATTTTGCACCTTCTTTAATTATTTTATGACAACCTTTGCTTAAATCCGAACAAATATCACCAGGAACTGCAAATATATTCTTGCCTTGATCTAGTCCTAGATCAGCAGTAATTAAGGCACCACTTTTTTCTCCTGCTTCTACAACTATAATACCATCACTTATACCACTAATAATTCTATTTCTGCATGGAAAATTACCACGAGTGGTTATATGTCCAACATTATATTCAGATAAAATTAATCCTCCATCTTCCAAAATTTCATTAGCTAGTTGTGTATTACTTGATGGTCTAATGTTATCTAGAGATGATGCTAAGACTGCTATAGTCTTGCCTTTTCCTTTTATACATCCTCTATGACAGCATGAATCTATGCCTAAAGCAAGCCCACTTATTATGTTAATATCTCGTTCAGATAATTCATAGCTAATACGATGTGCGCAATTTATACCGTAGGTCGTAGGCTTTCTAGAGCCTACCATTGCTATATTTAAATTATTATTTATTATGGACAAATCTCCTTTATAAAATAATATTAAAGGAGGGCTATAAATATTTTTAAGTTTTTCTGGATATTCTTTATCTTCTATACAAATATACTGAATAGAGTTTTTATATAATTTTTCCTTAATATCATATAAATTGAAACGACTAATATATTTTACTAGATTTTCCTTAATATT
>NZ_JANKBY010000240.1:0-5718 GCF_024621905.1 Terrisporobacter muris | reverse complement strand
TTTGAAGAGGAGACAATATAGAGTTATTATTTGATAAATCTATATTGTCTTCTTTTTTAATTGTACAAAAAACATATATAAAATTAAAGTAATCATAGTAAATACTATAATTATTCAGAGAAAAAGTATAAGAGTTTTATTAGTAGAAATATGGTAAATTTCTTTTTATATTGACGTATTAATAAAATTAATGTAGTATTGACTTACAAATGTAGTCCAAAAGGAGGGAGTATAGTGAGTAAAAAAATAAAAATTTCAGACTCAGAGTTAGAAGTAATGCAAGCCTTGTGGAAGATTAAAAAAGGTACCAGTTCAGAAATAATTGCAGCAATAAGTAATACTTGGTCTAAAAAAACTATCCAAACATTAATATCAAGACTAGTATCAAAAGATGTAATAGGGGTGGATAAATCTAACCAGTATGTTTTTACATATTATCCATTAATAAGTGAAAATGATTATAAAAGTTTAGAAAATAGCTCTTTCTTAGAGAAGCTTTATGATGGATCTTTGGCTATGATGGTTTCAACTATTATAAAAAATAAAAATGCATCTGATGACGATATTGAAGAACTAAAAAAAATACTTAACGAGGAATAAGTTTATGATAGAAAATTTGTTTATTAAAGTAATAGAAGCATCTTTTTTAGGAAGTATAGCAGGTTTAATAATCCTTCTTATAAGATGTATTTTAAAAAATAAGATTAATAGCAAATGGATTTATTTGCTATGGATGATAGTGATAATAAAATTAATGGTACCATTTGGACCTGAAAGTAACTTGAGCATTTTTAACAAGATTAACAGTATTAAATTTTCAACTAGCATAAATAATAATTATGATAAAAATATAGCTGAGACAACTGACAACAATATCAACATTATTAAAGGTGACTATAAAAACACAGCAACAAACTATGATAGTAGTAAGAATTTAGTAAATAACATATCTTATATATGGTTAACAATTTGTATAAGTTTAAGTTTAGTATTTACATCTAGTTATTTCATTATGAAAAACAAAATAAAAGAAAAATCATTTTATTATGATGGAAGTCTAGATGAAGTATTAACACAGTGTAAAGCTAAATTAAAAATCAAAAGAAATATAAAAATTGTTATTAATGATTATATAAAAACTCCTGCAATAATTGGAATTTTTCAACCTACCATATTAATACCAATAAATACTCTAGAATTTAAACAAAATGAGATAGAATATATATTCATACATGAGTTATCTCATTTAAAAAGGAATGACAATATAATAAACCTTTTATTGACTATGAATCAAAGTATACACTGGTTTAACCCATTTATATGGTATATGTCAAAAATAATTCGTCAAGATATGGAACTTGCAACAGATGAGCTAGTACTAAGCAGAATAAATAATAATGAATATAAAAATTATGGATTTACAATTTTGAACATCTCATCGAGTTTAAATAAATACAAAACAAGTACAAGGGTAATAGGAATGAGTAATGATAAAAAATCTTTAGAGGATAGAATTAGGAATATAAAGCTTATGGATAAAATAAATAAAAGAAAAAAATATATACAGTGATGGGGGCCATTCTAGTTTTAACAATGGGAATATTTATAATAACTAGTCCAAAAGAAAATGGTAAATTAATGAATTCACAACTATCAAAAACACAAAATTTATATTTTGAGTTAGTTAATAATATTGAAGAGAAAAATATAGATTACAATGAAGCAAAAAGTATAATTAATAATCTAAAATTTGAAAATGTTGTGCAAGAAAAAGAAAGTATTGTTATAAAAGAGGATAATGAAAATATAGAAATAACATTAAGTAATAATAATATTTCTATATTAGAATACAAAAATGATAAAAATATAGTACTATCATTTATGAATGCTAATGAAGCAAAAGAGATAGGTAATGAAGAAAAATACAGTATGAGATTGGAAAATTTATCAGCAGAGAACCTAGGTGAAGTAATGAAAAATATAAATCCTGATATAGCAAAAAATAAACTTTTTAAATCATACTTAGATGTTTTGCAATTAGCAGGTAATAATAAAATAACAAAAGAAGAAGTTCTTAAAATAGATTCCACTTTGAGTCAACCAGAAGGTAAAAATCAGTTACAAAATACACTGTCAAGTAAAGATGATGACTATAATTTATCATCTGTTTATAATAGTGAAGGGAATCTTTTAAATATGTCTTTTGCAAATAATAGTTATAATATAGTATTTGATATAAATATAAAAAATAATTATTCTAATCAAGCCAACTTTAATTTACAAGATGAAAAATCTCAGAAAAATTTGATAGAAATAATGAATTAGAGTTATAAATCTCAATACTAAACTAAAAAGGAGTTGTCATGGCTAAAATACGAAAAATGATTGGAAAAGTAGATGCACCATATATCATATCTCTTATGAGATTGATAGAAACGCAAAGTAAAAAAACAATTGTAAAATGGTGTAATGAATATGCAAGGGAGCATATCCTACCTATATATGAAAAAGATTATCCAAAAGATCTTCGTTTAAAAAATGCATTAGATGCAGTTAATGAATGGTTAGAAGGAAATATAAAATTAACAGAAGCAAAGAAAATTATTAAAGAAGTTCAAGTAGCAGCAAGAGAAGCAGAAAACAATCATGCAGCACAAGCTGCAGCAAGGGCAATTGGAGCAACAACAGGAACTATTAATACAGTAACAAGTTCTTTAGGACTTGCATTTTATGGCAGTGCATCCGTAGCATATTCAACTGCTGGTGTTAATGAATCACTTGAAGTTTATGATGAGATTGCTCAAAGAGAGTGCAAGAAAATGGAGGATGCTTTACGCAAAGTTGCTATAACAGATGAGCTTAATCCAGCAAAAATAAACTGGCATTGCTAAAATGTGCAAAGTAGTATAACTTAATAAGTATATATGTGTTTAATTAAAGAGAATATGTTAATAAAAAGAATTAAATCGGAGGAAAAATGGGGGAGAGTACAAAAATAATTTTAGCTGTTATATTGATGATATTAATATGTTTATTAATAGACTATTTATCCAATATAAGAAAGTTAAAAAGAAATAAAAGAAGAATAGTTAATGAATATGGAGAAGAAATAGATATAGAAGACGTAAGTTACAAAATGGAAGCTGTATCTAGCTATTTTAGAAACAAGAACAAAGATGATGTAATTGATGATATTACATGGAGTGATTTATCCATGGATAATATTTTCAAAAAAATAAATAACACTCAAAGTACAGTGGGAAATGAAGTACTATATGACATATTACGAAACCCACTAAAAGATAAGTTGGAGTTAATGAAAAGAGATAATATAATAGAATATTTTGCTGAAAATGAAAAGGAAAGAATAGACTTTCAGCTACTTTTTTCTAGGCTGGGTTATAATTACGACTTAAATACAACATTGTCTCTATTTACAGAAATAGATAACAGTAAAAATAAATTAACTCTGTATAGGGTACTGAGAGCACTACCAGTTATAAGTATCTTATTGATAGGAGTAAATAAGTCATTTTTATTCCTAACATTGTTATCAATATGTTTAAATATTTTCATAAGTTTTAATAACAAGAAAAGTAAAGTAGATGTGAGTGGTTTTTCTTACATAATCAAAGTTGTTAACGTGGCTTTTAAAATTCATTCAAAAAACTTAAGTATTATAAATGAAAATATGAATGATATTAGCAGTGATTTAAAACAAGTTAAAAAGATAAAGAAAAAAATAGTTTCAACAAATCCAAACTCTATGTTATCTGATTTAAATGTTTTAGCTGAATATACAAATATGATTTTTTTATCAGAGTTAATTACTTATGAAAAAGTTAAAGAAACAGTTATAAAAAATAAAGAATACCTAAAAAGCATCTATGAATTCGTGGGAACTTTAGATTCTTTAATAGCTGTTTCATCTTTCAGACAGTCTTTGGATTATTATTCAAAACCAAAATTATTTATATCAAGCAATAAGTCAGAAAATATAATAGATTTTGAACAGTTGTATCATCCATTAGTAGAAAATCCAGTATCAAGCTCTTTGCACACAGAAAATGGAATCTTAGTAACAGGTTCTAACGCCTCTGGTAAATCAACATTTATCAAAAGTGTGGCAATAAATCAAATCTTAGGGCAAAGCATATTTACAACTTGTGCAAAATCTTACAAAGCATCATTTTTTAATATTTATACTTCAATGGCTTTAAAAGATGACGTGCTTAAAAATGAAAGTTACTATATAGTAGAAATAAAATCTTTAAAAAGAATTATAGATAAATCTAAAGCTAAAATACCTACCTTATGCTTTGTGGACGAAATACTAAGGGGGACAAACACTATTGAAAGAATAGCATCGTCCAGTGAAGTTCTTAGTTATTTTAATGATTCAAACTGTATTTGTTTTGCAGCAACACATGATATTGAACTGACTTATTTGTTGGAAAACAAGTTTGAAAATTATCACTTTGAAGAAGAAATAACAGACAACGATATAGTTTTTGATTATAAGTTAAGAAGTGGTCGTGCCAAATCAAGAAATGCCATTAAGCTGTTAGGGCTCATGGGATATGATGAGAAGATTATCGAGGATGCTAACGAGAGGGCAGCGATATTTGTTCGTACTGGAAAGTGGAAGTAGTCTGGAGTAAACAATGAAAAGTGTGATATTAAAAATATGAAAAAAGAATTAATTATTTGTTTCTTTATGATCTTATCGACTGTAATCTATCTAGGATTTCTACTTATTATTTAATATTAAAGAAAAAGTACTATAATTCTGAAGAAAAGCAAATTGGAATTATAGAATAAAAATAGGGGGATGACAATGTCACAAAATAAAGTACCAAAGGGGTATTATGTAGTTTCTATTATACTTATATTAATTACTTTGAAAAATTTTTCTTATGTTGGTAGAGATGGAGAAATATTAGTTAATTTGGGATTTTTCGAAATTTATGTATCATGTGTTGGAGTGGCTTTGTGTAAAGCTTGTGTATATACCATATCCATATATGGTCTTATAAATAACACTGCATGGGGTCTTGGAAGTACTACTTTGATAGCATTTTGGATAGGAATTATTAGATTGAGAGATTTAATAGCATATGGTGATACCATGTTAGCAGTTGAAACAGTAATCTTTTTAGGTGTATTCGCTTATCTTGTGTCTATTATTTCAAAGAAGATTGAAGAAATAATGGGTGAATAATAAAAAACTGTACATTAGTTGTAGCCTTGAAGTATGGTTTTTTATTGTAACTATCATGTAATGCTTTAAGCAAAATATTAAAATATTTTAATGGCAAGACAGAAGAAGTAACCAATGCCATGGATATATCTACAAATATTGTGAAAAGTCATTTGAGAAGAGTAGACACTATATTTATGTTATGAGAGTATATATATAATTTGCCTTGTACAAATATGGCTATTGGGAAAATATGGTACAATTTATAGAATAATTATTGTTTCTAAAAACAAGGGGGACTACTTTGAAAAAAATATTTTTCTACTTGATTTCACTATTAAACATAGCTTGTATGCTACTTGGATTTTTTCTGAAAAAAGTAAATCTTATGAAAAAAGCTTTCATATTAGGTGTAAATCCTTCATATGGATATCTATCATCTACTATTGTATATTGATAAAATAAAGCACAAGCACCACTTACATAGGCCGCTGCTGCTGCTGTTCCAGTTAACCTTC
>NZ_JANKBY010000023.1:0-24354 GCF_024621905.1 Terrisporobacter muris | reverse complement strand
CTAACTCTTTTACTTTTTTTTTCCTATATAAATGTATCTTTTATTTTCTATTTCTTTTAGGGTTCCTTCAAATTTAAATTTTTTAAATATGTTTTGTATTTCACTAGGATAATTATAGTGTATATTATCTCCACAAATTCTATGTTTAAAATACTTTAATTTAACCTTTATATCCTTTAAATTTAAATCTTCAACTATTACTTCTCCATTACATTTAAGTACCCTGCTGATTTCCTTTACAGATTTATCACAATCCGCTGTATGATTTAAATAATCTAATACTATAATCTTATCAAAATAGTTATCATTGAAAGGCATATATTCTAATTGACCACTTACTACTGTACAATTTTCATTCATTACATGAGAAAAGCAAATCTCTTCTCTACGATTATGTTCTAAGATAGTCACCTGAACACCAAAGGCTCTAATTCTCTTACCTAGTTCTCCAACTTCCCCAACTAGTAAAACTCTACTACCAATATTATGTTTTATATTATTTAAAAATGATAGAACCTCTTCAGAGAATTCAAGTAATCCCGAACATGATTCGTATTTATGATATAGTAAACTTTCCACGTTATCCTCCCTATAAAGCATTTCGTATAATTCCAGTCATTATTAGATTATAATAAATCCTAATTAAGTATTCAATACATTATAATATTATTTATTATATAATTTATTCCTCATCTTCCAAATCAACTTTTTTTATCTTTGATACAGATACTTCATAGGCTGTTCTTTTAATTGAATTACCCCCTTCTAACTTTTTATCATAGACTCTACTTTGTACTCTTCCCCACATTTGAATTCTGTCCCCTACATTAAGATTTTTTGCAAATTTTGCATTCCTTCCCCATACTATTGATGGAATATAGTCCGACTTGTTATAAGGTCGATTAATTGCAACTAGTAGGTCTGTTATTTCTCTTCCAAGTGGTGTTTTTCTATATATAGGTGATTTACATATATATCCATCTAAGAATATACTATTAGGATCCTTTGTATCAATCTCTGATATAGCTTTCATTTCTCGAACAAATACTGTCAAAACAAGTTTATTTTTATTATCAACATTTTTATTATAAGATCTTAGTTGGCCAACAACACTTACCAATTTCTCATTCTCAACATCTATTTCTTGTAATAATCGTTCTGAGATAGTCATTGGAAGAACATCATAAGAATTACTTAGCCTATTAATTTTTATTTTTGTGCTGTAAAACTTTTCTCCAAAGATTTCATGGCTGAATTCTAATTCATCTTCTAGTTCACCTTTTAAATTTACAACATTTGTATCGTCCTTAACAATTATCATATTATTTATCCCCCCAAAATGGTTAATTATAACTTTATCTTTTCTTCTACAATAAATATATTTATAGTATTTACTTTTTATTACATTTAATCATCTTCCTGAAAACTTTGCTCTCCAAAAGAGTTAATTTTGTAATTATTTTTGTAAATTAGATTAGAAACTGTGACCATTGAGTAATCTTTCTTTTCTAAATTAGTTAAAGCATCTTCTAAATATGTACTAACATCCCTAACATTTGCATGAAATAATATGATTGAACCATAAGAAGTATTTTTACTTACTCTATCTACTACATGCACTGGACCAATATTTTTCCAATCGCCAGAATCCACATCCCATTTTATTGTGTAATATCCTAAAGATTTACAGGTATTCATGGTTTCTTTATCTACTTTTCCAAAAGGTGGTCTGAATAAATTAGTTTTTTCGCCTGTTAGATCTTCTATCTTGTTACCTGTTGATATTATTTCTTCTATTTTTTGTTTGTTTGATATGTCTGGAAAAGAACTATGTGTGTTTGAATGATTTCCAATTTCATGCCCTCTATTATGTATTTCCTTAACTAATTCTTCATTGTCATCAACCCAACTACCCACTAAAAAAAATGTAGCTTTTGCATTGTGCTTGTCTAATATGTCTAGTATTTCTTCAATATTCTCACTTCCCCAAGCAACATCAAAAGTTAATGCAACTTTTTTATCCTTTGTGTAAACTCTATTTATAGGTGTTTCATATCCTTGAAAAGCAGAGCATAGATTTTTTATTCCTAATACAAAACAACCTATAATAAATAAGGCTCCGAAGAACAATACTATACTTAAAACAAAAGCCTTTGTTCTTTTATATGCTGAGTTCATTTTTTACCTCCTATATAAAATACTCCTACAATATATTTATTTAAAAAAACAAAAAAAAATTACAAAAGCATTTACTAAAATTCGTCACTCTTTTATACAAGTTGGTGAAATTAATATGTATACTAATTCCGATTTTTTTGCTAAATTCGACTTTTTTGGATATATTTTTCAGAATATATATCTTGTATTTGGAGAAATTATAAGTAACATCAAATGATGTTAAAAAAATATATTTCAACTCAAGGAGGAATTTTACTATGTCAAATTCTAACAACAGACAAGTCGTACCTGAGGCAAGAGCTGCATTAAATCAAATGAAATTAGAAATAGCTGGCGAATTAGGAATGTCTAATTACGAAAATATTGACAAAGGTAATTTAACTGCAAGACAAAACGGTTATGTAGGTGGATATATGACTAAAAAGTTAGTTGAAATGGCTGAAAAGCAAATGGCAGGTAAATAGTTTTTATAAAAAAACAAGTAATATAAGGCTACCTAATTAGGTAGCCTTTATCATATATTTTTTTATTTTAAATACCACTTTTATTTTTTTATAATTTAGTTTAATATAGTAATATAAATAGTTTAGTGGAGGATAATAATATGTTTGAAAACTCAACTGAAGAGTTGGCATATCATAAACTTTTAATTTTATACATTTTGGACAAAATAAACATGGATTTAACTAACTCACAGATGACACAAGTTGTTTTAGAAACAGAAATGATGAATTACTTTTCATTCCAACAAATATTATCACAACTTATGGATTCTAAGTTTATAAAGCCATACAAAGACTCTGGCAGAGAGTACTATTGTCTAACACAAAAAGGCCTTGAAACATTAGAGTACTTTTTAAATAGAATACCAGAATCTTATGCAGTCAAAATTGACGAATACATAAAAAATAATAAAGAAAGTTTATTAGCTGATACTCAGGTTAAATCTAGTTTTGTAAAACAAAGTGAAAATGAGTTTATTGTTAATTTGAGAGTTATTGAAAACCAAAGTAACTTAATAGATTTAAATTTAAATGTTTCATCAGAAAAACAAGCAAAACAAATATGCAATAATTGGAATAACAATGCTTCTAATATGTATGCAGAGGTTATTAATTTATTGATCCGAGATATACACTAGGGCCTACATACAAATAATTGTTGTAGGCTCTTTTCCTACTTTTATTTCCTTGATTAATTGATTTGTAGAAGTATCATATACTTTTACTGAGTTTTTCTGAGTATCTGATATGAACAATCTTTCTTCATTTGGGGAGATTTCTAATCCCTGAGGTATACCATCTATATCTATATTGCCAATATACTTTCCTAAACTATAATCTAATATTTTTATATTTTTATATCCCAAATCTGCTACATATACCCTTTTATCCTTATAATTGAAAGATATCTGTACTGGAAGTAAAAATTCATCAAAAACTTTTTTTGTCATCAAAGTATCTTCATCAATAATCACTACTTTTCCATCTAAGGTTGATACGTAAATCTCGCTCTTATACTTATCTAATTGTACATGCCATGATTTAAAATCTATATCTATTTTACTTTCTATAACTTTATTAATAATATCAATACATGTAATTGAATCCATACAAGGAACATATAATTTTTTTCTAGGTAAATCAAAGCAAAAACCGTGAGGCATGTCATCCACGCAAATCATACCTATGGGGTCTAACGTATTTTTATCCATAAAATAAATGCTATTCGAATCCTCATTGGCAATAAACACTTCTTCCTCAAACATAGCTATTTGAGTTAAACTTCCTCCAATTGATGAAGAGTCTATTATTTTTTCCTCATTCATGTCTAAAACATACAAGATACCATTACTAGAACTGGGCAAATACATTTTATTATTGTCTTTATCTATACAAAAGTGATGTGGATATATATTTTCGTCTAGTTTAATTTCTTTCTCTAAAGTTAGAGTCTCATAGTCTATTATGCTAATGCTTTTTGATAGATAGTTTGAAACATACAGCTTCATAGATTATCCTCCCTTCTATGTTTTCTATACTATAATAATATATTAGATAAAATATATAATTATTCTATTATAGTTGCTTTATATTATTTCTATTGTTATCATATTCATTGGAATATTTTTTAACAAGGAGTGTAAGTATATGAAAATAGAATTTAAAACTAGCGGTGTTTGTTGCCGTCAAATAACTTTAGAAGTTGATGAAAATAATATAATACAAGAGGCTAACTTTGAAGGTGGATGTAATGGAAACTTATCAGGTATAAGCAAATTGATAGTTGGTCAAGATGCTAAGGATGTAGCTAAAAAGTTAGAAGGAACTACTTGTGGTTCTAAGAATACTTCATGTCCAGATCAATTATCAAAAGCAATAATTGAAGCATTATAAAGTTTAATAAGTTTGAGGCATATCTTGGTTAAAACAGTAAAAAAGGTGGTAAAAAACCACCTTTTTTATATTTTAAACCTAATTTTTATTTAACTAATTGTCTAACATGACCTATCATATATAAAGAACCAGCGGAAATTATTACATCATCTTCTTTAGCATTTTTTAATGCATATTTCACGGCATCTTCTATTTTAGGAATCGCAGTTACATCATTAACGTGTTTTTCTATCTTTTCTTTTAATTCATTACAGCTTATAGCTCTATCACTATCTGGAGTAGTTGTAATAACTTTATCAAACTTATCTATAAGTATTTCAAGAACACTGTCAATGTCCTTATCTTTTAGCATTCCTATTAATAAGATCATTTTTTTTCCTTTAAAGTGCTTTTCTAAGGCTTTAGATAAAGATCTAGCTCCATCTTCATTATGAGCTCCATCTATTATAAATATAGGATTATCCTTAATCTTTTCGATTCTACCTGGCCATCTAGTATTTAAGAACGCTCTTCTCATAGCTTCATTACTAATTTCCACCTGTCTCTCATCTCTTAATACCTTTATTACTGTTAAAGCCAACACAGCATTATTTACTTGATGCTCTCCTATTAGGCTTATTTCCATATTTTCAAATTTTTCATCTAATATTTTACAATCAAATACTTGTGAGTTTACATCAGATTTTTTAATTACTAAATGTTCAAAATCAGCTTCTATATATTTAGTATTTTTTTCTTTACATACATCTTTTATAACTTCTTCTGCTTCTGGCTTTTGTTTGTAAACAACAGCAATACTATCTTCTTTTATTATTCCTGCTTTTTCATAAGCTATTTTGCCTAAGGTATCTCCTAGAATTCCTATATGATCTAAGCTAAGAGAAACTATTACACTCGCTAGGGGTGATTTGATTACATTTGTAGCATCATATCTTCCTCCTAAACCAACTTCAAGCACTACATAGTCTGCTTGTTGCTCCCAGTAATAGTAAAATGCCATGGCAGTTTCTATTTCAAACTCAGTAGGATATGCAAAGCCATCTGATGCCATTTGCTCTATTTTTTCTTTCATTATAGTAATTATTCTTGCAACATCTTCCTCTGGTATGTTATTTCCATTAAGTCTTATTCTTTCTGTAAAAGTTTCCAAATATGGAGATGTATAAAGACCCACCTTATATCCTTGCTCTTTTAATGTATTTGAGATAAAAGAACATACAGAACCTTTTCCATTCGTTCCAGCCACATGCACAAATTTAAGCTTGTCCTGTGGATTTCCTAATAGTTCTAATAATTTAAAAGAGTTTTCTAAGCCTAATCTCATTCCAAACTTATGTGATTGTTCGATAAACTCTAATGCCTCCTGGTAATTCATTTTCTTTCCCCCTCGACTAAATTTAAGTGTTTATATATAATTCTTCCTTATTTTTTTCAAAATTTAAGTATCTATAGTTTATTATAATACATTTTGAGGTTTATCACATGATTTGAAATAAATTTAAAAGGTCATGTCTATAAAAATTTTACAGACATGACCTTCTTTATATTATTTTAAGCAAAGGAGTTAGCTGAAACGCTAGCAAAGCTAATTCATTGGCGCCATAATCTCGCTAGAGATTATTTTATTTTTGATTCTATATTTTCAAGTCTTTCAAGAACTGATTTCATCATCTCTTCGAATTTCTCTTTTTTGGCTTTCTCTTCGTTAACTAAACTTTCTGGTGCTTTAGCTAAGAAACCTTGGTTAGAAAGTTTTCCATTAACTCTTTTTATTTCGCCTTCTAATTTAGCTTTTTCTTTAGTTAGCCTTTCTTTTTCTTTTTCGAAGTCAACCAATTCATCAAGTGGTATAAATATTTTAGCTCCATTTATAACAACTGATACAGCGTCTTCTGGTATGTTATTTTCATTGTCAGCTATTTCTACCATTGAAGCTGATGCTAAAGTTACAAAGTACTCTTTAGTAGATTCTACTGCTGATTTTTTTTCTTCAGTTGGAACTATTATTACTTTAGCTTTCTTAGATGGTGGAACATCCATTTCAGCTCTAGCATTTCTTATATTTCTTATGCCATCCATAGCAAGTTCCATCATTTCTTCTTCACTTGCCATGTTATCTTCTTCTTTGTAGTGAGGCCAGTTAGCTATAACTATGCTTCCTTCTACAGTTGGAAGATAAGTATATATTTCTTCTGTTATGAAAGGCATATATGGGTGTAATAATTTTAATATAGTTTCAAGAACATAGGTTAATGTGTATAGAGCAGCTTTCTTAGCTTCTACATCATCTCCATATAATCTTGGTTTAACTATTTCTATATACCAGTCACAGTACTCTGTCCATGCAAAGTCATAGATTTTTTGTGCTGCTATACCTAAGTCAAACTTGTCCATGTTGTCTATAACTTCTTTAACAACATTGTTAGCTCTAGATATTATCCATTTATCTGCTATTGTTAAGTTAGCTTCTACAGATTCTCTAGTTACTCCATTCATTATTTCTTCATCTATGTTCATGAATACGAATCTAGATGCATTCCATAACTTATTAGCAAAGTTTCTAGCTGCTTCAACTCTTTCCATGTAGAATCTCATATCATTTCCTGGAGAGTTTCCTGTTACTAACATGAATCTTAAAGCATCAGCTCCGTATTGGTCTATTACTTCAAGTGGATCTATACCATTTCCTAAAGACTTACTCATTTTTCTACCTTGAGAGTCTCTAACAAGTCCATGTATTAATACGTGGTCAAATGGTTTTTCGTTCATACAGAACATTCCTGCAAATGCCATTCTTACAACCCAGAAGAATATTATATCGTATCCAGTAACAAGTACATTAGTTGGATAGTAGTATTCTAATTCTTCAGTGTTATGAGGCCATCCTAATGTTGAGAAAGGCCATAAAGCAGATGAGAACCAAGTATCTAGTACGTCTTCATCTTGTTTTAAGTCAGAGCATCCACATTTACATGCTTCTGGTTTTTCTTTAGCTACTATAACTTCACCACATTCTTGACAGTAGTAAGCAGGTATTTGGTGACCCCACCATAACTGTCTAGATATACACCAGTCTCTTATATTTTCTAACCATTGTAAATATGTTTTGTCATATCTTTCTGGTACAAATTCTAATTCTTTTGATTTTAATATATCTATAGCAGGTTTAGCTAATTCATCCATTTTAACAAACCATTGCTCAGAAAGTCTTGGCTCTATTACAGTATGACATCTGTAGCAAGTACCAACTGCATGTGGATGGTCTTTTATAGCTATAACATATCCTGCTTCTTCTAAATCTTTCATTAATTGTTTTCTACATTCGTATCTGTCCATACCTTGGTATTTACCAGCAAGTTCATTCATAGTTCCATCTTCGTTCATAACGTTGATTTCTTCTAAGTTATGTCTTTGACCAACACCAAAATCGTTAGGGTCGTGAGCTGGAGTCATTTTAACTGCTCCTGAACCGAAATCTTTATCTACATAGTCATCAGCAACTATTGGAAGTTCTCTTCCTACTAATGGAAGTATTGCAGTTTTTCCTACTAAGTGAGCATATCTCTCATCTTCTGGGTTAACAGCTATACCTGTATCTCCAAGCATAGTTTCTGGTCTAGTTGTAGCTATTTCTAAAAATTCATCACTATCTTTTAAGAAGTATTTTATGTGATAGAAGTTTCCATCTTTCTCTTCATGCTCAACTTCAGCATCAGATAAAGTAGTTTTACAGTCTGGACACCAGTTTATTATTCTGTTTCCTCTATATATTTGACCTTTTTCATAAAGTTTTACAAAGAAGTCAGTAACAGCTTCGTTACATCCTTTATCCATTGTAAATCTTTCTCTATCCCAGTCACAAGAGTTTCCTAATTGTTTCATTTGTTCTACTATTATTCCACCAAACTCTTCTTTCCAGTCCATAGCTCTTTTTAGGAATTCTTCTCTTCCTATTTCATACTTAGTTTTTCCTTCTTGCTCTTTTATTCTCTCAACAACCTTAACTTCTGTTGCTATAGAAGCATGGTCTGTTCCTGGTTGCCATAGAGCTTCATAACCATCCATACGTTTCCATCTTATAAGAACATCTTGTAAAGTATGGTCAAGAGCATGTCCCATGTGTAATTGTCCTGTTATATTTGGTGGGGGTAAAACTATGCAGAATGGTTTTTTATCTGGATTTGGACTTGACTTAAAGTAACCTTTTTCTAACCATTCAGCATAAAGTCTTTTTTCAAAATCTTTTGGATCATAAGTTTTCGATAAGTTTTTTATTGCCATTGTTTCTTCCTCCTTATATTGTTTATTTCTTATTTTTCAAATTAATTGGTATTTATGATTATAAAATTTATCCTAAAACAGATAAAATATAATTTTAATTAAATATAAAAAGAGCCTTTCATCCTATAAATAAGGACGAAAAGCTCGCGTTACCACCTTAATTCCATAATAGATATGATTATATACTATGGCTCTTAATAGATTTTAACGATTCTCACCGTCTAAACTTACTATTAGTTCAGCTTAGAAACTCCAAAGCTACCTTCTGTAGATATTGACTAAGAAAACCTTCCAGCTATGAGTTTTCCTCTCTTTTAGTATATTTACATACTCCTCTTTTTCACAGTTTTTATATGAAATTATTATTAATATTTATTATAACTAATTTTTAGGATTATTGTCAATTTAATTATATATTATTCTACACCTTATAAAAGGTTACCAAAAGTTCTTTGGCTTTAAATCTTCAGTTATAGGTCTTATGTCATATCCTCTTTCTTTTAATATAGCTATAATATTGTTTAAGCAATCTACTGTTCTTTGGTTTTCGTGTAACAATATTACTATTTCATCAGTTTCTCTTGCATAGTACAATATATTACTTACTATTTGGTCTTGTGATGATTTCCAGTCCTCTGTATCAATAGTCCAATCCCAAACTAAAAAGCCTTCATCAATAAATTTTTTATAGATACTTTCTAGCATATATGGTTTACTACCAAATGGTATTCTTACTAACCTTGATGTTTCGCCTGTTATCTTATAGAATGTTCTCTTACAAGTTCTAAACTCTTCTATAGCTGAATCTTCTGTTTTATATAATTCATTTATATCGTGAGTAACTCCATGGAATCCAGTTCCATGACCTTCAGAATTCATTCTCCTAACAACATTTTTAAATACTATCATATTGTCATTTACCATAAAGAATGTTCCTTTGACATCATTCTTATCTAATATATCAATTATTTGACTAGTATATTTAGACGGCCCATCATCAAATGTGATATATGCAACTTTCTCACTTTCTGCACCATTAACCACATCACTATTAACTAATAAAACACTTGCTGTAATTAACATAAAAAAAATAAATGATTTTATTATTATGTTTTTCCTTTTTCTTGTCATTTATAATCACTTCTTCAAATTATATTTTATACAGTCATTGTTTCCTTTATGTCATACTTTTATACGACTTAAAATTAATTATCTAAACCTATTAATTCTTCTAATAATTTTGTTTTTTCTATCACTTTACTTAAGTGAAAGTTAAATACAGGACTATCACTTTCTTTAACTTTCAATAAAATTGTTTCATTTTTATAAAGCTTCCTTAATTTTTTATAATTATCTTTAGTCAAAAATAATTCTTTCTCTAATAATTCTATGGACTTCATGTGGAAATATATTTGTCTACATAAGTCTAAAGATTTGTCTATAATATCCAGATTAAAATTTCCCTTACTATAGTTTAATTCATCTATAAGCTTTGAATAGAATACCTCTGATGTTTTTATATTATTTTCAATATAATCAATTTTTAAATCTTTCTTACCAATAGCTATATTTTTTAAACTTTCCTTACATTGTAATTTTATCTTTTTAAACTCATTCATAGTATTGTCATAATAATTTGGTCTTGCCACACTATAATTAATAATAAGCCCCATAATAACACCTACAGATGTATCTATTACCCTTTGGATAGAATATACTAGTGGCGCACTATTAATATATCCCAAGTATAAAGAGAAAAATGTAACACTAGATACTACTAAAGAAGATAACTTAAATACTTCGCAGAATTTTATAACTATCATAATTCCTATTCCACATAAAATCGGGTTTGCTGGGGATATTAATACAAGTAAAAATCCTACTATTCCCCCTATTAATGTCCCCAATACTCTTTGTGACCCCATTTTAAAAGATGTCTTTATTGTATCTTGCATAGTCACTACACAAGCTGTAGCACAGTAGAACATATTGTCCACAGCAAATCTAGTTAATATACAGCACAACATTACTGCTATTCCTGTCTTCATAGTCCTCATGCCTATAATATTTCGTAACCGCATTTTGTTCCTCCACCAATGTCATTTGTCCTTCTTAGTATAATATATTTAGTAGTAACATGGATAGTTTTTTAACAATTTTCTATTATCTAACAGCGTATTAATAAGAAGTATTGATATTAAATCTTTTATCGTCCTAGTCAAATCATCATTGCAAAAGTGCATATAATAAATTTGACCTTCATTCATATCTTTATAAACTTGTTCTTTATAACCTAAGTAAATTTTATCAACTAAATCATCAAAATTATCTCTACTTGGAAAAGGTAGCAATATACTTTGTGAAGTTTCTCTAAGTACCTTTTTTATTTCAACATTAATATCATTATAAATTTTAGGATAATAATTTATAGCCAAACCCCTACAATATTCATAGTAGTTGCTCATTTAATCACCTCATACATTTTTATTAAAATTAGCTACTATAAATATATGCTTAAAAAAAATAAAACTGCTTTAAACAGTTTTATTTTTTAAAATCTATCCAATTTCTATCATCTCACCATTTTTTGCATAGATAATTTTTTCACATATATTAGTTATATGATCTCCAATCCTTTCGAGATATCTTCCTATAAATACTAATCTCATTCCTTGATTAATATTTTCATCTGGATTATTATGCATAACTTGTAAACAATCTTGTCTTACTCTTTCATATAATTCATCTATTTCGTTATCTTTTTGTGCTATTTCATAAGCTAAATTTGCATTATCATCACTTAATGCATCCCATAAATCTTTAAGCATTTCACAGCAAATTTCTTTCATTATGGGTATGTCTATTAACTCTTTTATAAATACCTCTTCTCCAATTTCTAAACTTTCTCTACATATATTAGCTGCATAGTCACCTATTCTTTCTAATTCTGTAGATATATCACAAAGAGCATAAATATATCTTAAGTCCCTAGCTAAAGGTTGCTTTAATGCCATAAGTTCTATACTTCTATCTCTTATATACTCCCTTAATATATCAATATCATCATCTTCTCTAATTACTTTTTTTGTATTTTTCATGTCTTTTTTTATCATGTATTCTACTGATAAATCCACAGACTCCTGACACTTTTCAATCATTCTTAAAGTATATTCTTTAAGAGATTGTATACTTACATCTAAATTAGTAATAACCATTATTTGCCCCTCTTTCTTAAATAATTAATCTTAACCAAATCTTCCTGTAATATAATCCTCTGTTCTCTTATCAGATGGTACAGTGAATATTTCTTTAGTATTATTATACTCTATTAATTCACCATTTAAAAAGAAACCTGTTTCATCTGATATACGTGCTGCTTGTTGCATATTATGAGTAACTATTACAATGGTATAATCTTTTTTTAATTCAAAGATTAAGTCTTCAACTTTTGCTGTAGATATAGGGTCAAGAGCTGAAGTTGGTTCATCCATTAAGATTACATCTGGCTTCATAGCTATAGTTCTAGCTATACATACTCTTTGTTGCTGTCCACCAGATAAACCAAGGGCTGGAGATTTTAACCTATCTTTTACTTCATCCCAGATAGCTGCTCCTTTTAAACTTTCTTCTACTATTTTGTCTAAGCTTTTTTTATCTTTTATTCCATGCACTCTAGGTCCATAGGCTACGTTATCATAAATACTCATTGGAAATAAGTTTGGTTTTTGAAATACCATTCCTATTTTTGTTCTTAATTTTATTACATCATTATTTTTATAAATATCTTCTCCGTCAACTTTTACAATTCCTTTTATCTTCACATCATCTATCAAATCATTCATTCTGTTTAAAGTTCTTAAAAAAGTTGATTTTCCACATCCAGATGGACCTATTAATGCTGTTACTTTATTTGATTTAATATCCATATTAATTTTAATTAAAGCCTGCTTTTCTCCATAAAATAAATCTAAATCTCTAACACTTAATTTATTTGAATTATTCATACTCATATTATTATCTCCTTTTATATCATAACAACTATACATTACCCTTACTTAATTTTTTAGCAATTAGCTTTGTACTCGTATTTAAAATTAAGACTATTACAATTAATACTATACCTACACTAGCTGCTCCGCTTATATCACCCATTTCCTTTGTTAAAAGATATGAATGAACAGTCAATGTTCTCGCACTGTCAAATATACTTGTTGGCATACTAGCAACTGTTCCTGCTGTTAATAATATAGCTGCTGATTCACCAATTACACGTCCTATTGATAATATAACTCCTGATAATATCCCTGGAAGCGCACTTGGTAATATAACCTTATATAAAGTTTGGAACTGTGTAGCTCCCATGGCCAAAGATCCTTCTCTAAATTCATTTGGCACAGTTTTTAATGCTTCTTCTGTTGTTCTTATAATTACAGGAAGTATTATTATAGCTACTGTCAAAGCCCCTGCTATTATTGAATATTGCATTTTTAATGTTACAACAAAGAATATTCCTCCAAACAAACCATAAATTATTGATGGTATCCCTGCTAAACATTCTGTTGCAAATCTTATTATCTCAACTACTTTACCTTTTTTCGCATATTCATGAAGATATATAGCTGATAAGATTCCTATTGGTGTTGCTATTACGATAGAAACTAGTACCATATACACAGTACTTACTATCATTGGTAAAATTCCACCATCTCCTGATGCTGAGTAATCACTAAATATATAACTTAAATTAATTCCTTTGATTCCATTAACAAATATAAACCCTACTATTAACACTAATAATCCAACTGTTACGAAAGATGATAGATATAATAGAAAGCTTAAAAAATTATCTTTAAATTTTCTCATCTTACTGCTCTCCCTTACTAGTAAGTTTTCTTAATACTAAGTTAAGTATTAATATAAACATGAATAATACAACTCCAGTAGCAAATAGCATTTCTTGATGAGTTCCATATGCATATCCCATCTCAAGCGCTATGTTCGTAGTTAAAGGTCTTACACTATCTACAATAGAAGTTGGTATAACAGGTGAGTTTCCTGCAACCAATATAACTGCCATTGTTTCTCCTATCGCTCTACCTATCCCTAGTACTACTGCTGCTAATATTCCTGATTTTGCTGCTGGTAAAACAACCTTAAAAATAGTTTCTATTTTTGATGCTCCAAGAGCTAGCGATCCTTCTTTATAAGCTTTAGGCACTGCTTTTATTGCTGTTTGTGAAACTGATATTATCGTCGGTAACATCATTATTGATAAAACTAATATTACAGCTAATAAACTTTGACCTTTTGGCAAGTTTAATAGTTTTTGAATATTTGGTACTATAAATGCTAATCCAAATAATCCATATAATACAGAAGGTATTCCGGCAAGTAATTCTACTGCTGGTGATACAATTTTTTGCACAGGTTTTGGTGCAATTTCAGCTAAAAATACTGCTGTAAATATTCCTATTGGAACTCCTATTATTAAAGAACCTATTGTAGCTGCTGTGGAAGCTACTATCATCGGTGCCACACCAAATTTATTTGAATTAGGTAACCAATCTGTTCCCGTTAAAAAATCTACAAATGAATAACCTTTAAATAGGAATGGTGTTAAACCTTTATAAAATACGAATCCTATAATCAGTAATAAACTTATTACTGATATCCATGCACTTATCATAAATACGTTTTTTGATATATTCTCTATTAAATATTTTCTATTGTTGTTTTTATTTTTATTTTTGGCGACGATTTGATTTTTTCCTGTTATATGTTGATTAATCAAAACATTTCCCCCTTATTAATTTATTTATTTTTATTGTTCTTTGTATTCCTACAATTCAATGATACAAGTCGAAAGTTAAAATTATATTAGATTTAAGTTAAGTATATGTAAAATATATAATATTTTATTATTTTGTAGGAACACATCATTTTTTGTCGAGTGATTTGTTAAGAATTTGCAAACAATTTTTATCTATGGTTAATTTTTCAATTTTCTTATATAAACAACATATTTTCTCATTGGTACTTCAAATAATAGAAATCAATTAAAAAATCACTAGCATTCATTAGAATACTAGTGATTTTTATTCATTATTTATTTTAATATTTTTTCTATATCATTCTTTATTTTTGATGGTAATACAGTAGGTGCATATCTTTTAATCATTTTTCCTTCACTATCAATTAAGAATTTAGTAAAATTCCATTTTATTTGCTTTCCAAGTATACCTTTTGTTTCATTTTTTAAATATTTATAAAGCGGATGTTCATTCTCACCGTTTACATATATTTTTTGGAACATAGTAAATGTTACACCATAGTTCAATTGGCAAAATTCATGTATATCCTCATTGCTCCCAGAATCCTGGTTGGCAAACTGATTACAAGGAAAACCTAATATTTCAAGTCCCATATCTCTATATTCTTGATATATTTCTTCTAAATCTTTAAATTGAGGCGTTAATCCACATTTGCTTGCAGTATTTACTACTAAAACTACTTTTCCTTTGTATTGATCCATACTTACTTCTTGTCCATTAATTCTTAGTGCCGAAAAATCATAAAATTTCATATTATTATTCTCTCTTTCACATTGCTTATTTGTAGTTTTGTTTTAATTATAATTTATATAAATTTAATTTAACTCTATCATCCTCTTTATCAAATTTTTCATTAATAAAACAATAAAAATGAGCTATAGTACAACTTTTTTAATTCATTGTACCATAGCTCTATATCTAACTAGGTTATATATTTTTATTAGCCTCTATATTTTCTAATATATCAGGAAGTATTATTGTAAACTTACTACCCTTATTAAGTTCACTTTCAAGTCTAATATCTCCACCGTGAAGTTCTGCTATATACTTAACAAGAGTAAGGCCTATACCACTACTACTTACATTTATAGGTCCAGTACCCTCAACTTGAGAGAATCGTTTAAATATAAACTCCTGATCCTCTTTCGATATTCCTATCCCTGTATCTTCTACAGTTATCTCAATATTATTTTCAACTTCTTTAATATATACTCTAATTTCTCCACCTTCTCCTGTAAATTTAATTGCATTCGCTAACAAGTTAACTATACATCTTTGTATTTCAGTTTCATCACAAGATATTGTTTTTTCTTCTATATCTGGATCAATTATAAGGATTAAACCGTTTTCCTCAATAAATTTACTCATATTAAGTGCAGCTTCTTCCACAATATATACTATATCATTATTTTTTTTATGGATTTTATATTTTCCTGTCTCTATCTTTGAACTATCTATAATATCATTTATTATTTTTAATAAATTATCACAATTTTTACTTATGATATTCATATACTGATTTATCTTTTCATATGTAAGATTACTACCAAAAGAATTTATTAACTGTATTGTTGATACTATAATATTTATTGGAGTTCTAAGTTCATGAGATAAGTTTACAAAGTAGTTATTTTTAAATTTTTCATGCTCTATTATTTCCTTGCTTAGCTTTTTATTTTCTTCTAATTGCTTATTTAATTTCATTGTTTTTTGATCTACTAAATGCTGTAATATCTTAACGTAATTAAATATGTAAATGAATAATGCTAATGTCATAAATATATAAATTAAATAAGCTAAAGGTGTTTTCCATATGGGATTTTTTACCCTTATATTCATACTTATTCCTTTAGTTAATTCACCATGGGCACCTCTGGCTCTTATCTTTAAAGTATACTTTCCTGATTCTAATGATTTAAAGTCTATACGGCTGCGAGAATCAGCATATTGCCAGTCTGAGTCAATCCCTTCAAGCATATATTCATAAGTTATATGATTTATATTCTCATAATTAGGTAAGAAGTAATTAATAGATAAATCTTTATCCTTATATCCTAAAATCAATTCATTTCCGTCATAAAAAACTTTATCTTCTCCGATAAAAATATCACCAATTACTACTTCATTATCAATCTTTTTATAATTTTTTATATCATCTGGATCAAAGTATGTATAACCATCTGTGCTACCAAATATCATATTTCCATTTTCAAGTTTCAAGCTTGAGTTTAAGTTAAATTGAAACCCATATAAACCATCCTTTTGGGTAAAATTAATAAAATCTTGCTTTTTCACATCAAACTTATTCAAACCTTTATTAGTGCTTATCCAAATATTACCATTATCACTAATAAGAATTGAATTTATAAAGTTATTTGTTAGACCTTCAGCTGTAGTATAGGATGTAAATCTATTAGCTTTTATATCAAATTTGCTAAGACCTATATTACTACCTATCCATAAATTACCTTTATTATCAAATATCATGCAATTTATATAATTATTAATTAAAGAATTCTTATTTGAAGGATCATTAGTATATCTTTCTATAACTCCCTTATCCTTATGAAACTTTATTAATCCAACATCAATTCCACCTAACCAAATAATATTTTCATCTTTATAGTCCTGTAATATATATTTTATACGCCCTGGGTTTATTCCAAGTTCCTTCATATATTCACTATAATATACACGCTTTCCATCATCTATTTCAGTGCAATAAAAATCTTTTGCAGTTGCTACCCATATATATTTTCCATTTTCATATAAATAATTTAATTCTCCATTATAACCATCTTCAACTAGTACTTCTTCATAAGTATTTTCCTCTGTATCAATATACTTTATTTCCTTATTCGTTACGATAACAATATATTTATCATGTATATTATACAAACTTTTTATATATCTATTACTTAAATTAAAGTCACTCTCTTCATACATTCTTTTTACTAAATTTCCATTTTCTGAATCATATATATATATTCCATTAAACTTAGTAGCTACCCATATATAATTATTCTGTTGCACTATAGATACTATATCTTTACCTTGTTCTTTGTTAACATAGTTAAGTGGAATATCATCATTTAATATATTAGCTCCTTTATCAGTTCCAATCCACATTGTTTCATTAGAATCTTCATAAAAACATGTTATAACATTGCTAGAAATAGAGTTTTTTAAATTTGAATTCTTCTTGATTTTTTCAATCTTATATTCGTCTGCTTGGATTTTTACTACTCCAGAACTGCTAGATAGCCACGCGTTATTTTTGCTATCATTAAATATAAAATTATTATTAAGCTCTATTTCGCTATATCCAGTATCATAAACATTAGATATTTTTTTCTTATTTATATCATATTCTTTAATAACGTCATCAATTATCCATACAAAACCCTTTTCATATTCTTTTTTATTATATACAATAATACCTTCTTTAGTTGATATCCACACATTACCTGAATTATCTCTTGATATACGATAAATAAATAGATCATTTGTATATAGTTCATTTTTATTTCTATTTACTTTAAAATTCTTATATATTACATTTATTCCATGTTTTGTACCAACCCATAATGTTCCATTTTCACCCTCCTCTAAGTCTGTTATAGACGAATTGGTTAATGAGTTTGAGTCATTCTTATCATGATAAAAAGCTTCAGCTTTTTCACTTGCAATATCTATTCTAATCAAACCATCTTCTGTACCTACCCACATAATATTTTCATCATAATTACTTTTCAATAAAGAGGTGATTTTTAAGCTACCTAAATTATATTTATCATTTTCCAAATCCTTCATTCTAACAATACTATCTGTATCTGCGACTAAAAAGTCTAATCCATAATCAGTAGCTATCCATAGGTTCCCATCGGAGTCTTCTTCTACATCAGTTATATAAGTTGAACTTAAAGTATTTTTATCTTCAGTTTTACAATTATATATTTTTATATTTTCACCATCATATCTATTCAGACCATCCTTTGTTCCTATCCACATATATCCCTTACTATCTTGAAATATGGATGTTACATATTCATTTGAAAGCCCTTCATCAATAGATATACTTTCAAATTTTGAATCACTTAATATTTCTGCATATGATTTTATAGGGATTAAAATATTAAGTAAAATAAGAATTATTATTATTTTTAATTTCATATCTTACTACCTCTCATTAACAAATATATAATATATTTTAATTTGACGTCATATTTATATGTTAGTATACTTAATGCAATGATTTCAATAATTTTAGATATTTTGATTATAATATCAATTTTATCTACTCTTATTAAAATCTATTTCATGATTTTTAATTGCAAATAAAAATCACACCTATTAATTATCAAAATTTACTTCTGATAAAATTAAGGTGTGATTCTTACTTAATTCTAATCTAAAAACTCTATTAAATTTTCTCCAAGCTTACCTATTCTAGCTAAAGAGTAAACATCATATCCCTTTTCTTCTAACTTTCCTCTTCCAACTTGGAAAGATTTTTCTATAACAATTCCTATTCCAGCAACAGTTGCTCCAGCTTCTTCTACTAATCTAGCAGCTCCTAAAGCCGCCTCCCCATTAGCAAGAAAGTCATCTATTATAAGAACTTTATCATCAGCATTTATATATTTTTTTGATAAAGTTAATTCATAATCCATAACTTTTGTAAATGAGTGTACTGTTGTTTGATAAACTTCCCCATTTAATATTTTTGATTGTTGTTTTTTAAGTGTTACCATTGGCAGCTCCATTTGAAGAGCAGTCATAGCAGTTGGAGCTATTCCTGAACTTTCTATTGTAAGTATTCTAGTTATTCCATGATTTTTAAAGTATTCTTTGAAATAAGTTCCCATATTATACATTAATTTTGCATCCACTTGATGATTTAAAAATGAATCTACCTTTAATACTGTTTCACTTAATGCTCTTCCATCTTTTAGTATTCTCTCTTTTAACTCTCTCATTTTACATTGCCTCACTATCTAATTCTTTATTTATATTTTTTTCTTGTTTATCTTCTCTAAGTATTATATTTAAAACTAAAGCAACTATTGTACCAGTTGATATTCCTGAAGAAAACACCATTTGTAATCCTTCTGGTAATTGTGATATAAAGTCTGGTCTAAAAGTAACTCCAAGACCCAGCCCTATAGATGTTGCTATTATTAATAAATTTCTATCATTTATTTCTACTTTACTTAATGTTTTTATTCCTGCTGCTGCAACAGTTCCAAACATTACTATCCCAACCCCCCCAAGAACTGGTTGTGGTATTCCATTTATTAACGCTGCAAATTGAGGGAATAAACCAAGTATAACTAATAGTATACCTGCCATTATTGCCACATGCTTACTTGCCACTTTTGTTAATGGTATTAGACCTACATTTTGACTGAAGGATGTATTTGGGAATGATCCAACAACTCCACCAACGATACTCCCCACACCATCAGCCAATACTCCTGACCCAACTCTTTTATCATCCATGTCAACATCAGATACTTCACCTATTGCTTTTAAGCATCCTACTGTTTCTATTGTTGTAACAAAATATGCTGGTAAAAATGCAATCAAAGCTTTTAAATCAAAAACTACACCGTATTGGAATATTTGTGGTATAGCTATAAAGTTTGCTTGTGTAACTGCTGAAAAATCAACTTTTCCAAGTGGTATACAAATTATGTATCCTACAACCATCCCTATAAGTATCGATGCACTACTTAGAATTCCTTTTCCATATCTGTTTAAAAGCAAAGTAATCATCATAACAAGCATTGCTATTGATACATTTGTTAAGCTACCATAATCAGCCGCTCCTACTCCTCCAGCAGCCCAATCCATTGATACAGGCAGCAAAGTAAGACCTATTAAACAAACTACTGTACCAGTTACTATTGGTGGGAATAACTTCATTAAAGGCTTTATAAAATAACTTAAAATAATTTCAAAAAATGCACCTAAAATTGTTGCTCCAATTATTCCTGGTAATCCCAATACAGAACCTACTGATATGGACGGTGATACAAATGTAAAATCTGTACCCATGATACATGCAACTTTTGATCCTACTCTTCCTACTCCTCTTGCTTGAATTATTGTAGCTATACCTGCAGCTAATATTGAAGCACTAATTACTGCCATGGATGTAGCTGGATCAAATCCTAATGAACTGGATATTACTAAGGGAACGACTATAATTCCTCCAAAAGCTGCAAATATATGCTGAAATCCTAAAAGGATCTTTGTAGCCAAGGCAGGATTATCTTCAACCCCATACTTTAAATTGTTTAATTGTTTTATGTTTGATGAATTCATAACACTCTCTCCCATAGTTTTATTTTTGTGTGTATGACTCAGTTTCTAATAGTTTTTAGGAATTAAAAAACACCTCGATACAAATATCGAGGTGTTTATCCAAAATAAATATAAATCAATCTTAGCTAGTTTATACTTATATATTCTTTAAACTATACCTCGTAGTCTACTAATTTAAGGTTAGCAGGTAGAAACTTACGGACCATATTACCGTCAAATATACGAGTCATTTATTTTTATCTTATTGTACCACATCTACTTTTTTTGTAAATACTTTTTATACAATTAAACATATTTATTCATTAAATGTAAAAAGCCTAGCTGATTTCAACTAGGCTTTTTTGTAACTTAAGGTTTATTTAAATATAATAATCAATTATAGAATCTTGCTTATTTAGTAGGAGCTTTTATGAATCCTTCTTCAGCTATTATATTTTGTCCTTCTTCACTCATTATGAAATCAACGAATGCTTTTGCATTATCAGTCATAGCATCTTTTTTGTTTATTACTAAGAAAGGTCTTGATATTGGGTATTTTCCAGCAACAACATTATCATCATTAGCCTCTACACCATCTATTTTTAAATCATTCAAAGTATCATCTAAATATCCAAATGATATGTATGCTATAGCATTTTCATTTCCTTCTACTGTTGATTTTACATTTCCAGAACCATCACTTATTGTAGCATCTTTAGTTAATTCTTCAGATTCAAATCCTAATATATCTTGGAATCCATCTCTAGTTCCAGAACCTTCTTCTCTTGATATTACTACTATTGAAGCATCTTCTCCACCAACTTCTTTCCAGTTAGTTATTTTTCCTGTAAATATATCTTTAACTTGATCGATTGTTAAGTCTTTCACTTTATTTGCTGTGTTTGTTACAACTGCTATACCGTCAATAGCTATTTGAGTTCCTTCTACATCTGCAGTTTCTTCATCTTTTAAATCCCTTGAAGACATCCCTAAATCAGAAGTTCCATCTATTGTATTTTTTATCCCTGCTGATGAACCAGGTTGTTGTACTTCTATTTTAACATCGTTATTCTTTTGATATGCTTCTGCTAGAACCTCCATTGTTGGTCCTACTGAAGTAGATCCTGATATAGTTATTTTAGCAGTGTCCCCCTCTGAAGAACCTCCTGAACCACACCCTACTGCAAGTCCACTTACCATTACTGCCCCACATAATAATGCAATTATTTTCTTTTTAAACATCTTAATAATCTCCTTCCAAATACCAAAATCTTTTATTTTATTATTTTTTGTTCTCTCGATTTGATTTATCTTACAACTTAATAATACAGAACAAGTGTTAAGAGAGTATTAAGTATACATTAAAGGGGTGTAAAGTTTGTTAAATCCATATTAACTTTACACAATTTAATATTCTACAATAAAATTCGATTTCCTTATATGACTACAATGTATATTTTTTCCATAAACAAAGGAGCTATTTATACATACATTATATAAAAATAGCTCCTTTGTTTATTAACATTATAATTCTTTTTCTAGATCGTCTACTAAATCTTTAAACACATGTAAAGCTTTATCAACAGACTCTTTTTTCTCCATATCCACACCAGCTTTTCTTAGTTGGTTTAATGGGAAATCTGAACCACCACTCTTTAAGAATTCTTTGTATCTTGCTACTGCACTTTCACCTTCTTCAAGTATTTGTTTACTTAAAGCAGATGCTGCTGAGAATCCTGTAGCATATTTATATACATAAAAATTGCTATAGAAATGAGGTATTCTTGCCCATTCTAGCCCTATATCTTCATTTACTTCGCAAGATTCACCATAGTATTGTTTATTTAAGTCATAATAAATATTTGTGAATTCTTCTGCTGTTAAAGGCTCTCCACCCTCAACTTTTTCATGACATATTTTTTCAAACTCAGCAAACATTGTTTGTCTATACACAGTAGTTCTAAATTGCTCTAAGTAATAATTTAATAAATACACTCTTTCTTCTTTTGAACTGGCATTTTTTAATAAGTAATTTATTAATAATAGCTCATTTAATGTAGATGCAACTTCCGCCACAAAGATTTTATATCCCGAATACAAATATGGTTGATTATTTTTTGAATAATAACTATGCATTGAGTGGCCCATTTCATGTATTAAAGTAAATAATGAGTTTAAGTCATCTTTGTAGCTAAGTAATATATATGATTTAGAATCGTAGCTACCCCAAGAATAAGCTCCACCTTGTTTTCCTTCATTATCGTATACATCTATCCAACCTTCAGCAAATGCTTTTTTTACATTTTCTAAATACTCTTCACCTAAAGGTTTTAAGGCTTCTAATATAATTTCTTGTGCCTTTTCATAAGGTATTTCCATATCAAAGTTTTCAGTTAATGGCACATATAAATCATACATATTTATTTTGTCTAGTCCTAAAAATGTCTTTTTAAGATCCATGTATTTATTTAGAGAGTCTAAATTCTCGTGAACAGCTGCAATTAAGTTGTCGTAAACTTCCACACTAACATCGTCTTGGAATAATGAACCTTGTAGCGCAGATTCATACTTTCTTGTTTTAGCATAGAATATTTCGCTTTTTATACCACCATATAAAGTCGATGCAAAAGTATTCTTAAATTGACCATAAATAGAATACATTGCTTCAAATGCATCTTTTCTTACTCGTTGGTCTTTGCTTTTTAGGAATAAGCTAAAGTTTGAGTGCGTTACTTTGACTTTTTCGCCTTTTTCATCTTCTATTTCTGGAAATTGTAGATCAGCAAAAGATAACATATCATATATATTTTCTGGTACACCTGATAAATCAGATACTGCAGCTAATAATTCTTCTTCTCTTTCATTTAAAGTATGTGGTTTTAATCTTAAAATTTCATCTACATGTTTTTTATAATTAGATAACTTTTCACTTTTTAAGTAATTTTCTAATTTTTCATTATCCATAGCAATTATTTCTGGCACCATATATGAAGTTGCCATTGATAATTCTGTAGATAACATATCTGTTTTAGTTGCATTTCCTTGATTCTTATTTATTCTAGTATCTTCATGACTTTTCATATGAGTATACACATATAAATTTTGAAGTATTCTAGATGCTTCTTCTGATATGTTTAAAGCTTTATATAAGTTTTCTTCGCTATCAGCTAAAGTTCCCTTGTATTTCTTAACTTCTTCAATTAAATCTTTTACCTTTTTTATGTCCTTTTCTATAGATGATTCATCTGGGTACATTTCATCTATTGTCCATTTAAATTTATTTTCTATTGTACTTCTTTCCATCTTTTCACTCCTTAATAAATTATTTATCTAATAAACTTCTTTATTTATATATATTT
>NZ_JANKBY010000239.1:0-5718 GCF_024621905.1 Terrisporobacter muris | reverse complement strand
CAACAAGGTTATGGCATCAGCACTTGGTATAGGTGGTGCAAAAATAGATACAATAGTTCATACTAAAAACATAGTGCCAGGAAAAAGAATTGAAGGTATATGCAAAATAAAAGGTGGTAACATAGAACAATATATAAATGATATATCCATAGGTGTTTATACTAGCTATAAACAAGAAGTAGATGATAATACTATAAGCAAAGTACAACGTATCCAAGAGCATATTATAAAAATAGATAAAAATATACTTCCTGATGAAATACATGAAGTTAAATTTAGCTTTATACTATATAAGAGAGTTCCTGTTACTATTCATAAATCAAAAGTATGGTTATCAACTTATTTAGATATAAAAAGTGGTAAGGATACATCAGATAGAGATTATATAAACGTAGGATTTAATGATTATATGCAAAATGTTGTAGATGCCATATCAGAGCTAGGATTTTCTCTTAGAGAAGTAGAAAACGAATACTGCAAATCTAAGTTGAATGGTTTTAATTTTGTTCAGGAGTTTGAATTTGTACCAATAAGAGGCAGTTTTAGAAATAGATTGGACGAACTGGAGTTAGTTTTCATACCGACAAATACTCATGTGGACATACTTTTAGAAGTTGATAGAAAAGTTAGAGGTCTTATGAGTTTTATAAGTGAATCCATGGGCTTAGATGAATCAAAGCTAAGAATTAGATTGGAGAACTCTAGAAAATATAGCGTAGATGAAATTAAGAATGAAATAGAAAGATTACTGAAAAAATATTCATAAACATTTTAATATATCATGAAGTAATATATTATTATTTATTTTTAGAACTATATTTAATAATGAATTAACTAAAGAAAATCAGTATGCAAAGAGGAAAGCTATATAAAATTACAAAAATATGTATATAAATTTAAAAGTGTGTGCATAATTTAGAAGTACCGAAATTTTCTTTATTCATAGATTACACTAAGGGTTTATAAAATATTAAAAAAGCTTGGAAAGCAGATATCCAGGCTTTTTTTGTTGAATAAATTTTATTAAATATAAATGGGCATATATTTATTTGAACATAAATTATACAGAAGTATTTATGTACTGTTAAGATTGCAATAATTGATACAAAATAAGAATATACTGATTACTGATAATAAGAAAGGTGATAATTTATGAGAAATAATAAATAGGATGATAAAAAATTTTTTGATAAATATAGTAAAATGACAAGATCAGTATATGGTTTACAGGGAGCTGATGAATGGCAAACTTTTAAAAATATGTTTCCAGATTTAGAAGATAAAAGAGTACTAGATTTAGGTTGTGGTAAAGTTAGGTTAAATACTCAACATGTTAACATATAGTAAAACCGTATTACTAATAAGTGATACGGTTTATTATTATAAATTTTTATACAATATTTTAGCTAATTATTATGAAACTAGTAAATAGCCTTTTATCATTAATAAACACTGCAATGCATAGAATTTAGAAAAAAGTATTTTAAGGGGGACATTATGATAAACGATCAAAGATATGCTATTCTGTCACTTGAGCTACACTTATTTTTTTCTAGGATAATGAAAGAACATTCACTTTTTTTAGAGGCTGGATTCACACCTAAAGATTCAGAATTTGCCAAGAGAGCAGAGCACTATAAAAATGAATTTGAGAAATTATTATCATATACAGTAAGTGCTAGTAATGGAATAATAAGACCGATTGTTTTAAATTCGGGTGAAATTATAACTGATTTTACACTAGGGACAGAAGCTAAGACTCAAGCATTAACAGGTATAGGGATAAATCAAAGTATAACTGAAATGGAATCAAAATTACGTAGTGGTCAAAATCCTCAGGTTAGCTCTAATTTAGTAAACTATGTAAATCAACTTAATACGAATGCAAAAATGCTTCTTAATGGGCTTATCAAGTTTAAGAAGAGAATATTAGACGGCGTTTTATCATGCAATTTATTTACTGTTAATTATCCCTTACTTATTGAACATATAACTCGTGAAGCTGAGTTATATTATTCATTAATAGATGACCTTCAAAATAGAGTTGATATTGATTCTAAAGATGCTAGAGAAACTGAATTATTCTGGGATAAAATTATGATGGAACATTCACTTTTTATAAGGGGACTACTTGATCCTTCAGAAGATGACTTAATTGAAACTGCAGATGAATTTGCAGATACATTTAAGGATTTACTTGAAGAGGCTCAGAATATGACTAGTATGACTATAAACAGTGTTACAAATCAAACTTTAAATCAAACTGTTCAACTTAAGAATTTTAAACAAGCAGGTACAGAAGGGATTGCTAGCTGCAAAATTAGATCTATAATACTGCCTCTTCTTGGAGATCATGTGTTAAGAGAAGCCAATCATTATATTAGACTGCTAGAAACTTATAAACAAATGTAGTTGATGTGTATAATAAAGGGCCGTATCATAAGTAAGTGATACGGTTTTTATATGAAATTATTAATTAATGTATTTATATCATTCAATAACTAAGTTTTGCTCTTCATAGTTTATACAACGATTTATCTAAAATGATACAAAATTGTAAGATTATACAAATCAATTATAATATATAATCATATCAATAGCATATCAAACAGGAGGAAATAATATGTGGGAAAGAAAACAGCTAAAAGAAAGTGCAAAAATTACTTTTAAAAGGTTCTATTGGAAAGCAGTACTTGTAAGTTTTATAGCATTTATGTTAACAGGAGGAATGAGCCAAGTAGTTAATAGTGCAAGTGACTTACAAGATACATATAACAGTTCTTATAGTGAAAACTACACAGAAGAATACGAGGATGAATATTCAGAATTAGAGGATGCAGGAACAGGGATAATTGAAGACTTATTTGCAAATGGCTTAGTCTTATTTTTTGTGAATGCAATTATATTAGTTTTAATTTTAAGTCTACTTATTAAATTATTCATAGCTTACCCTGTGGCAATAGGAAAGAACAATTACTTTATGGGAATTAGAGAAGAAGAAAAACCTATAAAAACTATATTGTCTGCGTATAAAAGCGGAAAACTTAAAAGTTCAGTATTCACAATGTTTACGATGGATATATTCATATATTTGTGGTCATTATTACTTTTAATACCTGGGATAGTGAAATCTTATGAGTATAGAATGATACCTTATATATTAAGTGAAAATCCAAATATAAGCAGAAAAAGAGCTTTTGAAATAAGTAAAAACATGATGAATGGTAATAAATGGAGTACTTTTGAATTAGACTTATCTTTTATAGGTTGGCATATATTATCAATATGTACCTTAGGCTTACTTTCAATTTTTTATGTAAATCCATATGTGGAAAGTACAAATGCAGAACTATACGCTTATCTTAGAGAAGATGCTCTAGAAAAGGGATATGCACAAGAAAGTGAATTAATTGGATTTTAGTTGAATAAAGTTAAGGGTGGAGTAATACTTCACCCTTAATTTATTTATTAGGAAATTATACTAGTTTTAATATCAAATATGCAAAATGAGTATGACTTTGTGCTACAATACTATTGGAAGTTAAAGTAGTAACAAAATAGTATAATCATCATTTGTTATTGACGTCTATCTACTTAAAACAAATATAACATATTTATATTTGTACAACTTCAAGAGGTTATTTAAATTTAGAAGATAGATTATATCAAATGATAATCATAAACATAAAAGCATCATAAAAAATCATTGATACCTCCACACACAGATCACTTATTTGTGTGCTAGCTAAACTTAGGAGGAAATTTATGAATAAAAGGTTTGATGTTAAAAAATTAGTACAAATAAGTTTATTGATAGCTTTACAAATTATCTTAACTAGATTCTGCTCAATACAAACGCCAATAGTAAGAATAGGATTTGGTTTTGTAGCTGTTGTTGTAACTGCTATTATGTATGGTCCAATTTGTGCAGGTGTAGCCAATGGCATAGCTGATATTATAGGTACTATTTTATTCCCAACGGGAGCTTACTTCCCAGGGTTTACTCTTACTGCAATTTTATCGGGGGTAATTTATGGTGTATTTTTATATAAGAAGCCTATTACTTGGGCTAGAATAATAGGTGCATCCATAGCTATAAACATTGGATTAAACTTATGTCTTAATACATACTGGTTGTCTATTCTAATGGGAAAAGGATTTATGGCATTGTTGCCAATACGTATAATGAAGGAACTTATTATGATACCAATAAAAGTTATAATAATAGGTATTGTTTGGAAGAAGATTATCATAAAATTACCTAAATTTTCACAAGCTATATAGGTAAAATATGTAGTAGGCCAACCACTGCGAATTTAGATGAAATAAAATGGTTGTAGTTAAAATAGCTAGGAATTGGAGCAAAGTCTATCAAATTTAATTAAATAACTTTATGTAGTACCCAGTGCCTATGAGATTCTTATAGGCACTTTTTTAAGTTGAAGGGATAAACTTTTATTTATAACTTGACAATAAAAATAGTAATGAGGGATTAAATGCCATTAAAAAATTGTTTAAAAGAATATAGAGCTAAGATTAATGTAAAATAGACTGAAATGGGCAACTTGATTGTAGTATGGAAATAGATAGAATTATAATTCTTGACTCCTGGTATAAAATGGAATACAATCATTTTAAATACATAGGAACTCGAGGTATTGAAATATGTATTATGTTGATATCTAAAAATTATATAAAATGGAGGGGATATACTATGAGTAAAGATGCTAACACCATTAAGAAAGAAATTAAAAAATTTTTATTAATCAACTTTGGTCTTATTGCTTTCATATCTATATTCTTATTTCTTTCTTCAACAAAACAAAATGCCAGTGAGTTTGCTGTAAACTTTGCAGGACTATTTATGTACATACCAGCATTTTCAACAATTGTTGTGTTAAAAAAATTTTCTGATTATAAATTTAAACAAGAGATAGATAAATTCTTTAAGGTATTTGCCATAGCTACACTTGTAAGAATAGTTATTACCATAGGAGAAACATTTTTACTAAGTAGTATATGGATATCTTCACTTTTAGATACTTTTGTATCTGCATATCTTTTATATTTTGTATTAGTAAATAGTCACGAAATGAGAGATATAAACCTGTGTCTTGGTAAAAATTCTAAAAAAGTTGCTACTGTAATATTAATATTTGTAATACTTATTGTAGCTAGTAATATACCAGAAATTATCAAAGGACAAGTAAATGTTGACAAGCTGGCAGAAAATCTTGTAATTGCCATGATAAGTTTAATTACTAATTTCTTAATAGGGTTTAATTTATTCTTTGGAGAAGAATTTGGTTGGAGATATTTTTTACAACCTAGATTACAAAAGCTTTATGGTAAAAGATTTGGTGTAATAATTCTAGGTTTTATATGGGGAATTTGGCATGCCCCACTTTGTTTTATACTTTATAGTCCTAAGACACCTGTTTACTGTGTAATCGGTCATGTGGCTACTTGCATATTCTTAGGTATATTCTTAGGATATGCTTATATGAAAACAGGAAATGTGTGGGCTCCAATGCTTATACACATGGTTAACAATGTTATCGGTATCATATTTGGTGGAGGATATACGGCAGTATACACATTGGAAACTCTTTTATATAGTATTTTAATTTATGCAATATTCTTCATGCCATTTTTGCTTACTAAGGAATATAAAGCAAATAAATTTAAGCTAGTAAAATCTTAAACAATATTTTAAAT
>NZ_JANKBY010000238.1:0-5737 GCF_024621905.1 Terrisporobacter muris | reverse complement strand
AAACTTAATTAAAAATGAAAGGATGTATGTTATGGACGGAAAAGTAATATTAAATTTAGCAATAAGTATAGACGGATATATAGCTGACGAAAACGGAGGATTCGACTGGATAGTTGGAAATGATGACAATTCGTTAAATACTAATAATAAATGGGACTTTGGAAACTTTTTAGAGGATATCGATGTTATAGTAATGGGTAAAAATTGCTATGATCAGGGCTTTCATAAAGATTACAAAGAAAAGCCAGTATATATAGCCACATCAAAAACAATGGATGACTATGAAAATTATCATTTTATAAATGATAATTTATGCGAAACAATACTAAAATTTAAAAATGAAGGTAAAAACATATTCTTATTCGGTGGAGGAGGTTTAGTAGATAACTTTCTTAAAGCTGATATTATAGATCAATTTATAGTTGGAATAATACCTACAATTTTAGGCAAAGGCATACCTCTATTCCTTGAAAATAATCCTAAAATAGACTTACATCTTGATTCTTACATAATAGAGAATGGGATAGCAATATTGCAATATTCAAAAACAAATGAATCACTTTAATTTTTATCTATATAAATGATTAATATAAAATTACTAATTTAAATAAAAAATTCGCTTCACTCGTATCGCCAACGAAATGCCTTTGAGCAATGTGTTGGCGAATCATTTCGTTACCACTTCAGGCAACTCCGTTGTTCAAAAGTAATTTTTTACAATTTTATAGTTGTTGATATTCCTTAATTATATAGCTTATCCACAACTGTAAGAATATTATAATGTAATAGCATGTAAAAAAACTGATCTTATTTTAGATCAGTTTCCTTATAATTTATAATATATTACATTTGAGCATATATCTTAACTAGCTCAACAGCTATATCAACAACTTTATCCATACCTTCCACACTTATATGTTCGCAAGCTCCATGATAAGCAGCTCCACCAGTTCCTAAGTTTGGGCAAGGAAGTCCTTTGAAACTAAGTTGAGCCCCATCAGTTCCTCCACGTATAGCATCTACAGTTGGCTCTAATCCTACTGCTTTTATTGCCTTTTTAGCATTATCTATTAAATGCATACATGGCTCTATTTGTTCTTTCATATTTCTATATTGTTGTTTTATAGTAAGAGTTACTACACCTTCACCATATTTTTCATTCATAGTTCTCGCTATATTCTCTAAGAATTCATTTCTTGCAGCAAATTTGTCTGCATCATGATCTCTTACTATATAAACAAGTTTTGAGTATTCTACTGAACCTGTTGTCTCCATTAAATGATAGAATCCTTCATACCCTTCAGTAGTAGCTGGAGTTTCTTTTGGTAACATCGAGTTTATCTCCATTGCTAATAGTTGAGAATTAACCATTATGTCTTTAGCACTACCTGGATGAACATTTATACCTTTTATCTCAAATGTTGCAGAAGATGCATTAAAGTTTTCATACTCTATTTGTCCTTCTAGCCATCCATCTAAAGTGTATGCGAAGTCAGCACCAAATTTTTCAACATCAAAATTATGAGCTCCAGCTCCTATTTCTTCATCTGGATTAAATCCTATACATATTTTGCCATGAGGTATATTTTCTTTTTGTATTCTTTCTATAACAGTCATTATTTCTGCTATACCTGCTTTATCATCTGCACCAAGTAAAGTTGTTCCGTCTGTAGTTATCAAAGTTCTTCCTTTAAAACTTTTTAAATGTGGAAAATCACAAACTCTTATAACTCTTCCACTATCCCCTAAAACTATATCTTCGCCATTATAATTTTCTATAATTTGTGGATTAACATTTTGTCCACTTATATCTTCTGAGGTATCTAAGTGAGCTATAAACCCTAGTTTAGCTTTATCTTCATATCCTTTTGTTGCAGCTAAAGTTCCATAGACATAACTTTTATCGTCTACGTGAGCATCTTCTATTCCTAACTCTTTCATTTCTTCAACTAATAGCTTAGCTAAATCAAATTGACGAGAAGTAGAAGGCACAGCATCGCTACTACTATCACTAGTAGTCCAAACTTTTACATAGTTCAACATTCTTTCATATGCTCTCATATTATTACTCTCCTTATAAATATATATTAATAAAACAAAAACTGGGCTCTGTAACAGCTCAGAACCCAGTTAAGTATTTATTTCATATCAATCTACGACAATATTAAACTGCCATTTTGTCAGCATCTTCACTATCATCATCAGCAACTAATGTACTTAATTTTTTATCTAATGCAAATAATGATACTGCACAAACAAATAAGATTACTGGTATTACAGTGTAAACTATTATCATATCGAATTGTTTAGTAAAGTTGTATATAGCTCCATGAGTTTTACCAGCTATAAAAGTAGCAAAAGTCCAAACTCCCATTAATACTGCTAAGTATTTCTTTGGAGCGTATTTACTTACAAATGAATTCCCAAGTGGAGAGAAACACATTTCTCCTAAACTTAAGAAGAATCCAAATGCTATTATCCATCCTATAGAAGCCTTCGCTGTCTCTGGAGCACCTATACCTCTTGTAAATTCAGCCCCAACTAACATTAAAAATGCAACTCCTAGGAATGCTAATCCTATACCCGTTTTCTTAAATAGAGATAAGTCTCCTTGTGGTCTTTGAGATAATTTATACCATAAAGAACCTAAGATTGGCCCAAGAAGTATGCATAATAATGCATTTTCTGAATCAAACCATAATAAAGGTACTTCAAAGTTTCCTATAGACATATCTACAAAAGCTCCACCATAATCATAAACTGCTAAATAAGTAACATACCAGAATAACCAGAATATTACCGAGAAAGTAGAAACTAAAACTATAGCCATAATTCTTTTCTTTTCTATTATAGTTAATGGTGATTTTGTATCATTTTCAGCATTATCATTTTTTTCTTGGCCAGCTAAGAATGGTTTTTTACCATGTTCACCTAAAAACTTCCACCCTAAAACAAATATTATTGCTCCTACTATCATTATAACAGCTGAGAATTTAAAGCATGCTGTAAATCCTAAAACTTTTCCTTTATTAAATAAGTACATATAAGCAAACCCAAAGAAAGTTGTTCCAAAGAAACTACCTGTATTTATAAAACTATACTGTGTTGAGAATGCTGAATCAAGTTGATCTTGATCAGCAAATAAAGTACCTGTTAATGCAGATAAATTACCTTTAAATAAACCTGTACCTAAAGCAACTAAAGCTATCATTATATTGATTCCTGTTATATCTGTAGCATTAGCTCCTATAAAATAACCAGCACCCATTATTAACATTCCTGCTGGTATAGCGTATCTAGCTCCTATCCATCTATCACAAATCATACCACCAAATATTGGTGCTAAATAAGTGAATGCAACTAAATTAGCAACTGCTAAAGCTGCTTGGTCTGATGTAAGCCCTAATCCACCTGTTGCAACACTTGCCGCAATAAATAATAATAATATTCCTTTACTTCCATAATATGCAGCTCTTTCAAATGAGAAAGTGCTTGAACATAGGTAGAAAGCTAAAGGTCTCTTTTTTGATTTAACTGTGTTTTCCATGTTGTCCCCCATATATAATGTATTTCTTGTGTATCTTTTCTAATCAGTCATTTCCTAAGCTGTTAATAAATATGGCTGATTACGTCATACACAGTTTTATGATAACTAATAAAGATATAATCTTACATCTTTATTAGTTACAAACTCCCTAATTTGGCCTCAAACTTTTGTATTATATTTTATTGCCATTTTCCACAATAATAACTAAATATTATATTTCTCTTGTATATTCTTTTAACCAGCTTCTTTCCTCATCACTTAAATAAGGACTGATTGTTTCATATACATTCTTATGATAGTCATTTAAAAATGATTTTTCTCTTTCAGTCATTAAACTTGGATTAATTCCATCTAAATCTATTGGACACATAGTTATTGTATCAAATGCCATAAATTGTCCATTTATATTTTTCTCTAGTTTTTTAACAACTAATTGATTTTCTATACGAATTCCATGAGAGCCTTCCATATATATTCCTGGTTCATTTGTTATAACCATCCCTTCTTCAAATGGAGTGGTTTCATGTTTAGATGGTACTATATACCATCTAAATCCACTTGGCCCTTCATGTACGCTTAACATATATCCTACACCATGACCTGTTCCGCATTTGTAATCAATTCCCATATCCCACATTGGACCTCTTGCAAGTATATCTAAGTTGTATCCTCTGCATCCATATAAGAACTTCGCCATAGACAGATTTATCATACCTCTTGCTACTGCAGTGTAGTGAGTCTTCAGCTCATCGTCTATCTCTCCCAATATGTAAGTTCTTGTAATATCAGTAGTTCCTTCTAAATAATGTCCTCCAGAATCTACTAAAAACATGTGCTCTGCGTCTATTTCATAGTCACTTTCTTCAGTTGCGGCATAATGCATCATTGCAGCATGTTCTTTATAACCTGCTATAGTTTCAAAACTCAAATCAAAAAAACCTTCTTGTTCTTTTCTAAGTTGTAATAATTTTTCTGATGCACTAAGTTCACTAATCTTGATTTTTCCTACATTAGTTTTTAACCAATACATAAATTTAGTACAAGCTATACCATCTTTTATATATGCTTTTTTCATATTATTTAACTCAGTTTTATTTTTTATTGCTTTCATTAAAACTGCAGGGTTTTCTATTTCTATTTTTTTAATGTTTTCTGAAATATTATTATATAGAGAATAGTTTACTCTCTCTGTATCTAACATTATAACTTCTTTATCATCTAATTTTTTTATAAAATCATAAACATCATTATATGGTCTTATTTCTATATTAGATTTATTGAATTCTAATTTTATATCATCATCAAGTTTTTTCTCATCAATAAATAAATAAGCATTATCAAGAGTTATAGCCGCATAAGCAAGTACTACTGGTGTATAACTTACATCATTTCCTCTTATATTAAATATCCAGGCTACTTCGTCTAACGTTGTAACTACATGAATTGTTGCACTATTTTCTTTCATTACATTTCTTATTCTATTTATTTTTGATTGGAAGCTCTCTCCAGCATATTTTTCTTCTAGTACAAAAGCTTTTTCTTCAGATAGGCTAGGTCTATCTTCCCATACAGAATCAATAAGATCTTCATCATATTTAATAATAACGTTTTTCTTTTCTAACTCTGCTTTAAGTTCTAAACCTTCACCTGCTGATATTAATCTGCCATCAAATCCTAATATACCATTTTTCGGCATATTTTCTATTACAAACTCATTAACAGTTGGTACGTCTTCTTCACCCATTTTGAATAAATCAATACCGCTTCCTGATAGCTCTTTTTCAGCTTGTATAAAGTATCTTCCATCTGTCCACAACCCTGCTTTTTCCTTAGTTATTACTACAGTTCCTGCTGAACCTTTAAAACCCGAAATAAATTGTCTAGATTTGAAATGTTCCCCAACATACTCACTTTGATGATTGTCTGCAGAAGGAATAATGTAAGCATCAATGTTTCTCTCTTCCATTATTTTTCTAAGTGCAGATACCCTACTTGCTATACTCATATACTATCCACCCCTAAATATAATATTTTGTAAAACATTTGATATTAAGTTGTCTACAAGTTATATACATTTGAATATAATTATTTCATTTGAAAATATATTTGCATTTAACATGTATTATCATCTGTAATTATAATATAATCTCAGAATAATTACACCATATATTATTTTATTTTTATATAAAT